>CAIPNN010000021.1 GCA_903866425.1 uncultured Actinomycetes bacterium | reverse complement strand
GCATAGGCCTCCTCGCGCGTGAGCCCCTCGGCCACCAGGCCCAGCAGCACGCGCTGGCTGAACACCAGGCCGTACGAGCTGTCGAGCACCTGTTGCATGCGCTCGGGGCGGATGACCAGCCCCTCGATGAGCCTGGTGCTGGTGGCCAGCAGGTAGTCGAGCAGCGTGTACGAGTCGGGAAGGATGACGCGCTCAACAGATGAGTGCGAGATGTCGCGCTCGTGCCACAGGGCGACGTCTTCCATGGCTGGCAGCGAGTTGGCGCGGATGACCCGCGCAAGGCCCGTGATGCGCTCGGCCGTGATGGGGTTGCGCTTGTGCGGCATGGCCGACGAGCCCTTCTGCCCCTTGCCGAATGCCTCCTCGGCTTCGCGTACCTCGGTGCGCTGCAGGTGGCGGATCTCAACGGCCAGGCGCTCGAGTCCACTGGCGGCGATGGCCATCTGGGCAACAACCTCGGCGTGGCGGTCGCGCGGGATCACCTGAGTGGCCACGGGCTCGCACTTCAGGCCCAGCTCGTCCATCACCTCGGCCTCGACGCCCGGCTCAAGCATGGCGTAGGTGCCGACGGCGCCGCTCAGCTTGCCGTAGGCGATCTGCTCGTGGGCGCGGGCGAGGCGCTCTTCGTTCCGCTTGCTCTCAAACGCGAAGCCGGCAAGGCGCAGGCCGAAGGTGGTGGGCTCGGCGTGCACGCCGTGGGTGCGGCCCACGCACAGGGTGTTGCGGTGCTCGATCGCGCGGGCCTTCAGCGCCTGCGTGAGCGCCTTCTGGCCCTCGACGAGGATCTTCCCGCTCTGCACCATCGCCAGTGCCAGCCCCGTGTCGAGCACGTCGCTGCTGGTCATGCCGTAGTGCACCCAGCGGCTGGCCGGGCCGATGTTCTCGTTCACGTTGGTGAGGAAGGCCACCACGTCGTGGTTGGTGGTCTTCTCGATCTCCAGCGTGCGCTCCACCGTGAACGCAGCCTTGGTCTCGATCTCGTGCAGATCGTCGGCCGGGATCACCCCACGGCGGGCCCATGCACGGCACACGGCAAGCTCGACGTCGAGCCAGCGCTGCAGCTTTGCGTCGTCGGTCCAGATGGCGGCCATCTCGGGCCGCGAATACCTCGGGATCATGCGTCCATTCCGGTAGCGGGAAGCCGGGCCACCCTACCAATGGGGTCCACGGCCGAGGTGTGTGCTGTTGTCACTGCGCCGCGCGCGTTCCGGCACCGGCATGACAGACCTGTGAATACAAAGTGATACATTGAGCCCATGTCCAGCGACGCAATGTCCAGCCCGCGCTCGTTCCGTTTGTCGGCGACCACTGCGGGCATGCTCGACCGGCGCGCCGACGATCTGGGCGAGAGCCGCAATGCCGTGGTCGAGCGGTTGCTGGCCGAGGGGCTCCGCCGCGAGGAACACCCGCTGGTGTACTTCCGAGGCAACGCGGCCGGCGTGCGCACACCGGCGGTCGTCGGCAGTCGCCTCTACATCTGGCAGGTGCTCGACGCCATCCGCAAGATGGACGGTGCTGTCGCGGAGGTCGCCGACGACTTCGGGCTCAGCGAGCAGGCCGTGCAGGCTGCCGTCGAGTACTACGCGGAGTTCGGCGACGAGGTTGATGCCGACGCCCATCGTGCGCGCGAGTTCGCGCGGCGTGAGCGCGAGCGCCGGGAGAAGGCAGCGGCCCTCACCCGGTGAAGCTGCTGCTGGACGAGCAGTTCTCCTACCTGATTGCCGATGCGCTGCGCGCCAAGGGGCATGACGTTCGCGCCGTGCTGGAACTTGGACTGGCAGGCACGCCCGACGAGCGGTTGCTCGAGATCGCTGCCGATCGCGGCCGGGTGCTCGTGACCAACAACGTCGCCGACTTCGTGCTCATCGAGCGTGACTGGGCGGCGGCGGGCGACGTGCACCAGGGGATCATCTACACCGACGACGACAGCGTTCCGCGTGCCGTCAACCAGATGGGTGAGATCCTCGCGAGGCTGACCCGAGTGCTTGCGCAGTACACCGATGACGACGCCCTGCGCGGCAGGGGCATCTTCCTCTCGGGCTAGCCGTCCATCCCCGCGGCGATGTCGCGCCGCATCTGCTTGCCATCGAAGTTGACCAGGTCGGCCCCGGCATATGCGCGCTCGCGCGCGAGTTCAAGCGTCACGCCCCGGGCCTGTACCGCAAGCACGCGGCCGCCCGCCGTCACCAGTTGGCCGTCGGCATTCAGCG
>CAIPNN010000020.1 GCA_903866425.1 uncultured Actinomycetes bacterium | reverse complement strand
GGACGGCAGTTACGCGCCGGTGGGTGAGCCGTTCGATCTCGCGCCGGGCGGGCGCCACAAGGGCACGGCGATCATCCCCCGCGGGCCGAAGACGGGCCCGGCGACCTATCGCGGCCGTCTCGTGGTGGCGCCGGTCGGCGGGGAGGTGGCAGCGGGGTCGGCCATGGTGTGGGCAACAACGCGCCCCCGCACGCCCGGCGCCGCCCTGGGGAGCCCGTCGGTGCGCCGGCAGGGATCTGGCATCGGCGTGCTCACCGTGCGGGTGGGGATGCGCGACGCGCTCGCCGTGGGGCTCAACTCCGTCACGCTGCACGATGTGCAAATCGCGCTCCACCCCGTGGACAATCGTGCGCCTATCAGGATGGGCAGTGCCGAGCGCTCGGGCGACTGGCCAGCGGCGCGGTACGAGGTGAGTCTCAACAAGCGCGATGCCCGCGGGGTGAAGGTGCCCTCCGGTTACTACCGGGCGGTCGTTACTGCCATCGGGCCGGACGGCACGGTGTTGGGGCGCAAGAGCGCTCCGTTCCGCGTGAGGTAGCACGCCGCCAGACCGATCCCGCTTGCGTGGCTGCGTGTCTGCTGGTTAGTTTGTAACTCACTGATACAAACCCCGATCGGATCCTCGTGGCGGAACAGCTCACACTCGGAGTCGCAGCGCGGCTCTCCCGGTACCTGCAGGTGCTCACGCAGGCCAAGCGCATGGGCAAGACGTCCATCTCCAGCCAGGCCATCTCTGAGTACACCAACGTGAACCCCACGCAGATCCGGCGCGACCTCTCGGGCTTCGGCAAGTTCGGCAAGCGCGGTGTGGGCTACGACATCGACACCCTGATTGGGCAGATCAGGAAGATCCTCCGCACCTCAGGGCAGCACAACATCGCGCTGTTCGGCGCGGGAAATCTGGGCCAGGCGATCGCCGGCTCAGGCGCGTTTGCCGACCATGGCTTCCGCATCTCCGCGATGTTCGACACCGACCCCGACAAGGTGGGCATCCGCATTGGCGACCTCACGGTGCGCCACTACAGCGAGCTGCCGCTGGTGGTCGAGAACGAGGGCATCGAGGTTGGCGTGCTGGCCATCCCGGCCGGGGCGGCGCAGCAGGTGGCCGACGACCTGGTGTCGTCGGGCGTCAAGATCATCTTCAACTACTCCGACGCACTGCTGTCGGTGCCGTCAGACGTCACCGTGCACACGTCGAGCCCCGCGGTCGAACTGCTCTACGCGCTCTACTTCTACCTGAGCTGAACCCGTGCCCGTGCGAGCACGGGCCACAGCACCAGAGCGCATGCCAGCGCCACCGCACCCAGCACGATGAGGCCGGGGTTCACCCCGAGTTCGGTGAATACCCAGCCCATCAGCAGGGCCCCCAGCGCCTCAGTGCCGGAGGTGAGGCAGTAGAACAGCCCCACCATGCGTCCGCGGATGGCCACGGGCACATCCATCTGCAGCGACTGGATGGTGCTCACGAACACCATCTCCCAGGAGATACCCACGACCAGCAGTAGCACCAGGTCGCTCCACAGGGCAGGCGAGACCCCGAGCAGCAACGTGGGGATGCCGCACAGCAGCACGCCGACCGCGAGCGTGCGCTGTGACGACCTGGCATCCACCGCCACGCGCTGCACGATGGGGTTGCCCACAACGGCTCCCATGCAGATGGTGGCCACCAGAAGCCCAAGAAGTGCGGCATCCTCTCCATGCGCTGCGGCGATTCGAGGCATGAGCTGCTCGATGGGGGCGATGAGCACGAAGAACACGAGCGAGCCCGCAAACAGGGCGCGCACGATCGGTAGGCGAACGCCGGCGAGAGTTCCCCGCAGGATGCGCCCGTCGCCACTCGCACGCGCCAGGTCGCATGCCCGCTGCAGGATGGGTGAGAACGTGATGACCAGCGCCACCGACGCATAGCCCACGAAGTTGATGAAGAAGGCAATCCACGAGCCCGTGAGCTGCAGGATGATGCCGGCGCCGAGCGCACCCACCACCTGCGCCACGTTGTACACAGCCGACATGTTGGCCACGGCGCGGTACCTCAGGCCTTCGTCCACCGTGTAGGGCACCACCAGTTGGATGATGGGCTCGCTCAGCGAATGGAACACCGCTGTCGCGGCAACGCCCGCGAAGAGAATTGGCACGGTGAGATCGCCCGTGAGGGCCACAATGGCGAGCCCGAGGGCGGGCAGGCTCTCGAGGCTTGCGAACAGCACGCTCAGGCGGCGAAGACAGAAGCGGTCGCCGAGCACACCCGCCACCGGTGAGCCGATGAGGCTCGGGCCGAGTGCCACGGCACCCAGGGCACCCACCAGCGCGGCGCTGCCCGACAGTTGGTACACGAGGAAGCCTGCGGCCACGAATTGCATCCACGAGCCGAGCCCGGCGATGAAGCGCGCGGTCATCACTCGCCGGAATGCGGCCACCGACCAGGGGCTCTGGGGGGATGACGCCGTGCTCACGCCGCGGTTGGAATCTCCGCCGGCAGTCCGTCGTCGCCAACGTGCACCATGGTGAAACGCCCGGTGGTGCAGAGCTCACGTGACGCATCGTCGGGGTTCTCGCGGTACACCTCAACCAGTACGGCCAGGCTCGTGCGGCCCACCGACTCAACACGGCCGATCAACTCCACGAAGTCGCCCGAGAAGATGGGCGTGCGGAACTCGAGCTCGTCAACTTTGCGGGTGACGCAGGTTCCGCGCGCACGGCGCGTGGCCGCCAGATACGCGGCACGATCCATCCAGGCCATGAGGGTGCCCCCGAACAGGGTGCCCAGATGGTTGGTGTCTCCGGGAAAGACGATTTGCAGTGAGCGGGCTTCAGCCATAGAGGAAGCCTACGAGGTTCGCTCGGGGCGCATCGATCTGTGCCAGTGGGCGTAGAGCCCGAGGCTCATGAGGAAGGTGACGCCGCCGAGAAGCCACAGCGCATGGTCCACGCCCAGGTCGGTGAACAGCCAGCCCATCAACAGCGCTCCGGCGGCTGTGCAGCCGGTGACCGCCACGTAGAACACGCCGACCATGCGACCCTTGATGTGCATCGGCACGTCCAACTGCATGGCGGCGCTGCCAGATACGAACAGGGTCTCCCACGTGAAGCCGATGACTGCGAGCAGCAGCAGATCGGTCCAGAGCAGGCTCGAGAAACCGAAGAGCACAGTGGCGGGGCCGCAGATGATGAGCGCCACGGCGATCGCGCGCCACGCGCTGGGCCCATCCGTCACCCGTTTGCGAACGATGGGATTCGCGATCAGCGCGCCCACGGCGATACCGGTGAGCAGGAGCCCCAGATACATCGCGTTCTCGCCGTGCTCGGCCGCGACTTTGGGCATGAGGGACTGAATGGGCCCCACCAACACGAAAAAGGTTGCAGCGCCGAGCAACACACCGCGCACGAGTGGGATGCGCAAGCCCTCGCGCATCCCCGCAAGGATGAACCCGTCGCCGCTTGCCCGCGCGGCGTCACAGGCTGCCTGCAGCACCGGCGACATGAGAATGATCGTGCCGACAACGAGGTACGAGGCGGCGTTCGCCCCGAATGCCCAGGCGGGTCCGATGACCGCGACAACGGTTCCGCCCAGGATGGCCCCGGCGAAGACCGTGAGCTGGTAGACGACCGACAGGTCGGCGACTGCCGCGTGGCGCAGGTCAGCGGGCACTGAATGCTGCGACACGATGGCGAAAACCGGGTTGGCCATCGAGCCGAAAACCTGATTCAGCAGCACGCCCGCGAAGATGACGCCCACCGACAGGTGTCCCGTGGCCGCGGCCACAGCCATCAGCGCCGGGCCGACGACTTCCAGATACGAGAACACGATCAGCAGTTTGCGTGGGCAGAAGCGATCGGCGAGCGCGCCCCCGAGCGGTGCGAGCACGATGCTCGGGCCGAGCGCCACTGCTGCGAGGAGTCCCACCAGCATGGCGCTGCCGGAGAGGGCATAGAGCAGGAACCCCGCGGCGACATTCTGCATCCAACTGCCGAACGACGAGATGGCCCGTGCGAAGGCCAGGCGCCGAAATGCCGGGTGGAGCCACGGGCCGCCAGCGAAGTGCTCGCGGATACGCGTAATACCCCGGGCGTTACGCGCGGTGTCTCGTGCGGGGGCCGTCGTCACGCGGGCAGCCTACTGCCACGTGTCGACCTCCCCGCGACAGGGCGCGTCTCGCGGCAGCCGCAGCGAGGTGGCAGCGAGACGCTGCGCGACTACGGCGTGACCGCGGTGGACGGGACCGCAGACCCGCTGCCGTCGACGGTCGCCCCGTCGACGACGGGAATAATGAGGTAGCGACCGGGAGAAGTGGGTCGGAGCGACGCCGTCCAGCCGCCGGCATGTCGCCTGGCCCTCCCCCGGGCCTGATGCGTGCCGTTGGGGCCAGTCGAGATCATCAGCACCTCGACGATTTTGGGGGCCGCCCCGCGCACCGCAAGCGTCACGCGAGCAGGGTCGCCGCTCTGAATGCGTCGGGGGTACGACACCACCGACGGAGCGCTGGCCGATTGGCGGCGCGTACCGCGTATGACGGTCGTGAATGTGCCGAGTGGTGAAGACACGGTGACGCGATGCACCCCGTCATTCCTCAGCACCACTGTGCGGCGGTATTCCCGCGGCCCCGAGCGGCGCAGGCCACCAGGGAAGGCCACGATGTCGTCCGGAGCAAAGGCTCCCGGGATCACGCCCATCACCATGGGTCGCCCCATCATCGAATGCACGTCGAGGACCTGACGTGCCGTCGGATCCGTCAAGAGGAGGCGAGTGCCTCGCTCGGTCAGCGCCATGGCCGTGGCTGGACGATCACCGAGCGGGAGGTCCGCCGCGCGCGATGGTGTTCGCACGTCGACCCACGTCGCACTCGGCTCGCCGGTGTTGCGGGTGATGGCGAACCGACGCTGCAGCAGCTCGAGCCCCTGCGGCCCTGCTCCGGTCGCGACGCTCGTGAGGACGCGTTTCCCGGGGATGTCGAGCACTGCGAGTCGTCGCGCATCGGGCAGCAAGATGGCGGCACGCCGGCCGTCAGGTGTGACGACCGCGGCCGTGTTGGCGCCACCGGCTTGGCCCGTGGCAATGAGGAATGGCCGACGGGATCGGTCGAGTGGCGCCAGGCTGGCGCTGCCGTCAGCGTGGGTGAGGAGGATGGCGGCGGGCCGTCGGATGAACTGGACTGATGTCACCGGAGCCGGCAAGTCAAGGGTTGCCAGGCGGGCGTGGGTGCGCGTGCGTACCAGCACCGCCTCGCTCGTTTGGGCGCCGGCGATCACAGCGACCCCGCGGTCCGGGGCGAACGCGACGACGTTGTTGCCTGCGGCGCCCGCGATGGCCTTCGACGGCGCGCCGCGTCCGCGCACAACCCTCACGCCTGCATCGGCGTCATTGACCCACACTTCGTCGCCATCCGGCGTGAACCATGCCTGGGTGGGGCGCCCGACCCCCGTGGTGGTGCTGGGGCGTGTGCCCCGCACGAGGTCGAGTTGCTCCAGCCTGCCGGCCTCGCCGTAGACCGATGCGAGGCGCGTGCCCTGCAGGTCGACCGCGACGTCATCTGCGCCGGGAGACATCTTGGCGGCGAATACCCCGGTGGCCCCGAGCGATGCCCCGAGTCGGGCTCCGGTGGTGTGTCCGTGCCCATGGGTCGTGCTGGTGGGGGCATCGATCTCCCCGCGCGAACGGGCGATGAGCAGCGCACCGGTCATTGGCGGAATTGCGGTGCCGCCGGGCTCCGTGATGGTTACCCCGGTGATGGGGGCCTTTGAGGTCACGATCACGGTGGCCGCTGTTCCGGCAGCCGCGTCTGTCTGCCGCTGCCCCAGAATTCGCACGCCCACCGGTTCATCGCCCAGCAGGCCGGTGACGGGCGGCGCGAGGTTTGCTGCTGGGGGCGTCGTGGATGGCGCCGTGGAGGACACGGCGTCGGTATCGCCACGACCAGCTGCACCGACGGCCCACGCCCCCGCGAGAAGCCCGACGCCCGCCACGACCACGCCCGAGGCAAGCAGCAGAGTGGCGGTGCGTCGCATCGTTCCCGGCTACCTGCAGGCGCGGGCGACGGCAGCCCTGAGGATCTTTACCTGCTTCCCCCTGCGAGCCACCGCGAGCTGCGCCGAACGCCTTGCCGCTGGCGTCTTCGCAACGCGCACCCTGACCCGGGAAGCG
>CAIPNN010000019.1 GCA_903866425.1 uncultured Actinomycetes bacterium | reverse complement strand
CCGTTGCAACGCGCTCCCGCTCGGAGATTGCCTCGTCAATGCGCTCCTGAATGGCCGCCGGGTGCTTGAGGCTCTCAAGCGCGGCCACCTGCGCCAGCTGGTTGGTGTTGAACGGCTGGCGAACGGCCTGCAGCGCCTGCACCCACGATTCCGACCCGATTCCGTACCCGATGCGCAGCCCACACAGGCCGTAGGCCTTGCTGAAGGTACGGGTGACCATGAGGTTGGGGCGCGAGCGGGCGAGCACCGACACGCGGCCGCGGTCGGGCTCGGTGACGAAGTCGTAGTAGGCCTCGTCAACCAGCACCGCGAGGTCGTCTGGCACCAGGTCGAGGAATCGCTCGATGTCATCTGCCGACCGGTACACGCCCGTGGGGTTGTTGGGGTTGCAGATGATGACCAGGCGCGTGCGCTCGTCCACGGCCGCGGCCATGGCGTCGAGGTCGTGCCCCCCATCGGCCGCAAGCGGAATCGCAACCGCGTCGGCACCTGCGGCAGCCGCCAGGTGCGGATACATGGCGAACGACGGGTCGGCGTAGATGATGGTGCTGCCCGGGTCGAGCAGTGCCTCGCCGGCGTGCACGATGAGTTCGCACGACCCATTGCCCACGGCGACCTGCGACACATCAACCGCGTGGCGGTCGGCGATTGCGGCCTTCAGGTCGCGGGCGGCGCCATCGGGGTACCGGTTGAGGCCGTCCATCTGCTCCGCGATGGCCTTCTCAACGGCCGGCAGCGGGGTGAACGGGCTCTCGTTCGATGCCAGCTTCACCACCGAATCGAGGCCGTACGCCGACATGACCTCGGCCATGGTGAGGCCGGGCTCGTAGTGCGGAATCGCGGCGATGCGGTTGGACGTGCGAATGCTCATCGGGCGGCATGATCGCACGGTTTTCCGGCATTGCGGAGGGTCACGACCGGGGGCACCGGTAACCTGCTCGTCGTGCCCGCACTCGACGCCAGCGCGGCCCTCACGCAGCAGGTTGAGATCGACCTGTTTCAGGGCCCATTCGACCTGCTGCTCACGCTGCTTCTGCGTGATGAGGTCGACTTGCTGGAGCTGCCGCTGGCCGACCTGGTTGAGGAGTCGGTCACCCCTGAGCACGACGAGAAGTGGGAACTCGACGCCGCGAGCCAGCTGGTGCTGCTGCTGGCTGCCATGGCCGACCTCAAGGGCCGTCGCATGCTGGGCGACGACGTTGAGGACGAGCCCGATGTGGACGCCCTGGCAATGCGCGATGCGCTTGCCGCGCGCCTTGTGGCCTATGCCCCCTTCCAGCGGGCCGCCGTGTGGCTTGCCGAGCGCCTGCGCGCCGCCCAGGGCCCCCGCTACCGCCGCGTGCCGCCCGGCACCGCCGCGGCCGTGCCCGTAAAGGACGACCCCGCCCGCCTGCGTGCGGCCATGGACAAGATGGTGGAGGCACCCCCCGCCCCGTCGCTCGAGCACATGGGCGTGGCCCGGCGGCCGCTGCCCGAACTGCTCGGCCGCCTGCGCGAATCGATCGCGCGCCTTCGCGAGGTGTCGTTCGATTCCATGGTGAGCGACTGCGACCGGCTGGAGGAGGCCCTCACGCTGCTGGCGGCGCTGGAACTTGTGCGCCGCGGCGAGGCCGAGCTGCAGCAGGACGTGCCGTTTGGCGACATCCTCATCAAGGGCGTGCGATGAGCGAGCTCGCCCGTGCCATCGAGGCGCTGCTGTTCATCGCGCCCGAGCCCCTCGACCAGCCCACGCTGATTGAGATCACCGACGAGAGCCCTGCCGAGATCGGCCGCGCGCTCGACGAGATCCGCGAGCGCCACGGAGAGGACACCGGGCTTGAGCTGGCCGAGGTGGCCGGCGGCTGGGCACTGCGTACCCGCGCCGACCTGGCACCCATCTGCGACCGCCTGCGCGCGCGTCCGCGTGAGGACCGCCTGTCCCCCGCCGCGCTCGAGACGCTTGCGGTGGTGGCGTACCTCGAGCCCGTCACCCGCCGCGAGATCGGACGCCTGCGCGGCGTGGACGTGGACAGCACGGTCACCAGCCTGCTGGAGCGTGGCCTCATCGAAGAGGCCGACAAGGGCCAGCCCAACGGCCCCATGCGCTACCAGACCACCACGCACTTCCTCGAGCGCTTTGGCCTGGCCCGTCGCGGCGAGCTGCCCCCGCTTGAGCGGTTCGAACTGACAGGCCCCGAGGCGCAGGGCATCCGCGCACGCCTGCAGCAGGCCGAGCTGATCGCGGAAGCCGAGACCGGTGACGCCTGAGGGCATGCGGGTGCACCGCGCCCTGGCCCAGGCCGGGGTGGCGAGCAGGCGCGGGGCCGAGATGCTCATTGAGGAAGAGCGGGTGTACGTCAACGGCAAGCGCGCCGTGATCGGCCAGATCGTGATGCCCACCGACCGCATCGAGGTTGACGGCAGGCTGGTGACGGCCGAGCCCATCCAGACCTACATGCTCAACAAGCCCATTGGCATGGTGTCAACGGCGTCCGACCCCGAGGGGCGCCCCACCGTGGTTGACGCCCTGCCCAAGGACGTGCGCCTGTATCCCGTGGGAAGGCTCGACATCGACACCACCGGCATCCTCCTCATCACCAACGATGGCGACCTGGCCCACCGGCTGATGCACCCGAGTTCAAAGGTCACCAAGACCTATGAGGCCATGGTGCGAGGGCAGGTGTCCGCTGCGTCGGTGCGTCAGCTGCGCGACGGCATTGAGCTTGACGACGGCATGACCCAGCCGGCCAAGGTGGAGATAATGGATCGCAAGGCCGTGGGCGCCACGTGGGTGCGCATTGAGATCACCGAGGGCCGCAACCGCCAGGTGCGCCGCATGTGCGACGCCATTGACCACCCCGTCATCAAGCTGATGCGCACGCGGTACGGCGGCCTGAACCTGGGCAAGCTGCAGCGCGGCGAATACCGGGCGCTGGCATCATCCGAGATCAACCGGCTTG
>CAIPNN010000018.1 GCA_903866425.1 uncultured Actinomycetes bacterium | reverse complement strand
GCTCACCCACTTGACGATCTGCTCAACCGGGCGCTTCTCGGTGCCGAAGGTCTGCACGTTGATCGACACGGGGTGCGCCACGCCGATGGCGTACGCCACCTGCACCTCGCAGCGGTCGGCCAGGCCAGCGGCCACCACATTCTTGGCAACCCAGCGTGCGGCGTACGCAGCCGAACGGTCCACCTTCGACGGGTCCTTGCCCGAGAAGGCGCCGCCACCGTGACGGGCCATACCGCCGTAGGTGTCCACGATGATCTTGCGGCCGGTCAGGCCGCAGTCGCCCATGGGGCCACCGATGACGAACTTGCCCGTGGGGTTGATGTACAGGCGGATGTCAGGGTTCCACACGCCGAACTCCTCCAGCACCGGCTGGATGACCCTGCGGGTGACGTCCTCGTGGATCATCTCCTGCGACACGTCTTCGGAGTGCTGGCTGCTGATGACCACGGCGTCAACGCCCACGGGGGTGATGCCGTCGTACTTCACGCTCACCTGCGACTTGCCGTCGGGGCGCAGGTAGTCGAGGTCGCCCCGACGCTCCGCCGACAGGCGCTCAACCAGGCGGTGCGCCAGGATGATCGGCAGGGGCATGAGCACCGGGGTCTCGTTGCAGGCGAAGCCGAACATCAGGCCCTGGTCGCCGGCACCCTGCGAGTCGTACGGGTCCTCTTCCCCACCCGCGCGCTTCTCGTACGCGGTGGTGACACCCTGGCCGATGTCGGGGCTCTGCTTGTCGAGCGCCACCGAGATGCCGCAGGTCTCGGCGTCGAAGCCGAAACGCGAATCGGTGTACCCGATGTGCGTGATGGTGTCGCGCACAATGCTCGGGATGTCGATGCTGGCGGAGGTGGTCACCTCGCCGGCAATCATCACCTGACCGGTCGTGATGAGGGTCTCACACGCCACACGACCCATGGGGTCCTGCGCCAGGATTGCGTCGAGGACGCCATCGGAGATCTGGTCGGCGATTTTGTCGGGGTGACCCTCGGTAACCGACTCCGAGGTGAAGAGGTACTCGCTCATGCGGCTCCTTGCCTTGAATCCAGCGAGCGAGGTTATCAGCGCACCGGGCGGCCTGCGAAACGCCGCCCGGGGGCTACTTCTTCATCTCGACGAATACCTCAACCGTGGGGTTGGCACCCTGCGTTCCCCATGCCGCCACGCCAGAGACGTGCGAGAGCATCTCGCGCTCCTTGGCGCCATCCTTGCCCTTGAACGCACCACGCTTCTCGAGCATCGGCATGGCCTGCGCCACGTTGAGCCAGGCAAGGCCCGTCACCTGATCGGGCATGCCCTGTGTGGCGGCGGCGAACGCGGCGTTGCTGGTGAGCCCGGCGCCGGTGCCGTTGAGCACGGTGCTCACGCCCGCGGCGCGGCTGCCGATGACGGCCAGATCGCCCTTGACGCCCCACACGATGTCGCCGGTGCTGTTCACGGCAAGTTCCTGGCCCTTCACGCCACCCAGGTCAACCGGCTTGAAGCCCTTGGAGGCGGCGGCCTTCACCTTGTCTGACGGGCCGAACTGCCCAAGCACCAGCGGCAGGGCCTTCGACAGCGACGACAGCGTCTCCTCGGCCTGCGCCCCGTCGGCCGTCTTCAGCGCCAGCGACACCGAGGGCGTGGGCTGTGCGCCGCCAACCACCACGGCGTGCTCGCCGCCGGTGAGGTTGCGCAGGTCGTCGCCATTCACACCCAGCAGCACCGGAAGCTGACCGGTGATGGTGTCGATCTGCTTCTTCACCTCGGGCGATGCGGTCTCGCCGGCGGTGGTGATGGCACGCGACACGGTGTCGGCAAGACGGTTGAAGCCGATGTACGCCACAGAGTTGGCGGGTGCCTGGGTCGTGAGCGTGGGCGTGAAGGCCTTCTGCGTGGCCGCGGCGGGTGCGTCAACGAGCACGGCCTTCATGCGCACACCGTTGGTCTCGGCGGTCAGCGACATGGCTGCGGCGCCCTTGATCTCGCCATTCACCAGATCGCCGGCCATGGGCAACAGGTCAGATGCCGCCTTGCCCAGCTCGTCGATGTTCACGTACGCCATGGCGAAGACGTCCTTGGGCAGCAGCGACAGGGCGTTGTTGAAGCGGAATACGCCGGAGAGCGCCTGATCGCCACCTGCGGCGTGGGTGTCGATGGCCTGCTTCACCACTGCCTCGCTCGATCCGATGATGAGCGCCTCGGGGGCAACCGCGACGTGCATGCCGCCCGTGGGGTCGTTGTAGAGCGTTGCGCCGTTGTAGTCGCCAGCGGCCTTGAGCCCGCCATTGGACGGGTCGGCCAGCAGCGCCTTCACCTGATCGGCCTTGCCCGACGCCACCTGCAGCACGGCGAGGATGGGCTGGTCGGCAGCGGTCGCGAGCGCACGGCCTGCGGCACCGGCCGGGTCGACAAGTGCGCCCTTGGTCACCTCAGCGGCGTCAGGCACCTTGGTGGTGGCGAGTGCAGCGGCCTCGCCCAGAAGCGGCTGCAGGTCCTTGTTCCACGAGATGCCCTCACGTGCCAGCTGCGTGTTGATTTCGGCCTGCATGGAGTCGTACTCGGGGAAGTACTTGGCCAGCGTGGTGAGCTGGCTCCACTGCGGGCCGGCGGTGTCGGTGGACACCTGCACGTACACGGGGCTCGACGCCGGGATGTACCCCGCAACCGATGCGGCCGACGAACCGGCCGATGCCGTGTCGCCGCAACCGGACAGCACAACCGCGCCTCCACTGATGCCGACCACCGCGAGTGCAGCGACGGGGATCATCAAGCGCCTGCGCAGGCGGGGGCGAGGGGACGTGCTCATTCGGGCGAAACCTCCGGGCGTCAACGGAACACGAGGAGGGTATCCGTGTGTGGGGTGACGGCAATAGCGCGTCGGTAAAGGCTCGGTTAGGGATTCACCGCTCTGATGCAGGCGCACGTGACATCAATGCACGCAGGCACTCGGCCGGAGCACGACCCTCAAACGCTGCTGCGGCAACCTGCTCGCTGATGGGAAGCTCAACCCCCACGCCCTCGGCCCGGGCGAGCAGCGCACGCACGGTGGCGAGCCCCTCCACGGTCTGGCCGATCTGGGCCTCCACCACATCAGCTGGCGTGCCGAGGGCGATCATCTCGCCCGCCCTGCGGTTGCGGCTGTGACGGCTGGTGCACGTGGCAATGAGGTCGCCCATGCCGGCGAGGCCCCTGAATGTGGCGTCGCTGCAGCCCGAGTGGGCGCCCAGGCGGCTCATCTCGGCAAGGCCGCGGGTGATGAGCGCGGCCTTCGCGTTGTCGCCGAACCCGAGGCCGTCAGACATTCCGGCGGCCAGCGCGATGACGTTCTTCGCGGCACCGCACAGTTCGACGCCCGCAAGGTCGTCGTTCACGTACACACGAAAGGCCTGACCCGACACGGCGGCCTGCACCTGCTCTGACAGCGCCAGATCACCCGACACCACTGCGGCCGCCGGCTGACCGGCGGCGATCTCCTCTGCATGATTGGGACCGGAGAGCACCGCGAACGGCACGTCGGGGCCAAGCGCATCGCGCCACACCTCCGACAGCAGGCGACCCGTACCGGGCTCGAGCCCCTTGGTGAGCGAGAGCACCCCTGCGCCTGCGGGCAGCGCGCCAGCAACGCGAGCAGCCTCGTCGCCCACCGCACGTGACGGAAGGGCGATGACCACCACCTCTGCCCCCTCGAGCCAGCCCGGGGCACCCGAGTGCGTCACCGCAACCTGCTCAGGCAGCTCGATGGCGCCGAGGTGCACCTCGTCCCGGCGAGTGGTCGCCAGCCGATCGGCCTGCGCCGCCGTGTGACACACAAGGCGCACATCAGACCCGGCGAGCGACGCAACCCGGGCAAACGTGCAGCCCCACGCACCGGCGCCGATGACCACCATGTGGGTCACCTGCGGCTCCTCACCTCGATGTCCACCGGCACACCCGCCAGATCGAAGCGGTCGCGCAAGCGGTTCTCGAGCCAGAACCCGTAGTCGCGGGTCATCAGCACGCGGTCGTTCACCTCGAGGCGGAACACTGGCGGGTTGGTGCCGGTCTGCACCAGAAAGCGCATCGAAAGGCGTCGCTTGCCGTCGCGCGGGCCCGGGCGCTCCTCGGCCAGCTCGCGAATTGCCTCGTTGAGCTTCTTGGTCGAGAGACGCTGGCGGCTCTTGGCGTGCAGGGCAAGTGCTGCCGGCAGGATCTTGTCGATGCCCTCGCCCGTCTTGGCCGACACCGCCACGATGGGCGGGTGCTGACGGCTCTTGCGTCGCACACGGCCGCGCAGGTCAATGAGGTCGGGCTGTGCCAGGTCCCACTTGTTCAGCACCAGCAGCGTGGCGCAGTGTGAATGGGCGGCCTGATCACAGGCGGCCAGGTCGGCCTCGGTGATGCCCTCGGTGGCGTCGGCCACCACAATGGCCACGTCGGCGCGCTCAGCGCTGTCGATGGCACGAAGCTGGCTGTACTGCTCAATGCGCAGACGCATACGGCCGCGGCGGCGCAGGCCGGCGGTGTCGATGAGCACCACCTCGTGGCCGTCCCACTCAACGATGGTGTCGACCGGGTCGCGCGTGGTACCGGGCACGTCGTGCACGATCATGCGCGGCTCGCCGAGGATGGCGTTGAGGATCGAACTCTTGCCCACGTTCGGGCGGCCCATGATGCAGAAGGCGGGCATGCGCTCGAGCGACGGGTCCTCATCGCTCTCCACCGGCTCGGGCAGGCTCTCCACCAGCAGGTCGAGGAAGTCGCCGATGCTGCGTCCGTGCAGTGCCGACACCGTGGCCACCGGGCCGAGGCCGAGGCCCCACAGCTCCTGCGCCCGCATCTCCGACTCGGCGTTGTCGCACTTGTTGGC
>CAIPNN010000017.1 GCA_903866425.1 uncultured Actinomycetes bacterium | reverse complement strand
CGCGCGTGCCAAAACGCGAAAGGCCCCGCTGTTGCGGGGCCCTTCATGAATGCGGCCGAGAGGACTTGAACCTCCACGACCCTAGGGGTCACAAGGCCCTCAACCTTGCGCGTCTACCAATTCCGCCACGACCGCATTGCGCGCCCGATTCCTGATCGGGCAGCGGCGGGCAATGTAGCAGCAGGAGGCCGTGGTATGGTGGCGAACACCAGTTCGACTTCCACGATCGAAGGGTTTGACGGCATGGCCGAGGCACCGACGGGCAGGCAGGCAGAGATCCTGGCCTTCATCGAGGACCACGTGGCGCGCCACGGCTACCCCCCAACCGTTCGGGAGATCGGCACGGGCGTTGGTCTGGCGTCGCCGTCCACAGTGCATCGGCACCTCGAGAAGCTCGAGGCAGGTGGCCACCTCACGCGCGACCCCTCAAAGCCGCGCGCAATGCTGGTCGGCATCAAGGGTGGCAAGGCCCCGCAGCCCGCTGCGTCATCCGAGTTCATGCTGCCGCTTGTTGGGGCTGTCGCGGCCGGCGCACCGATTCTGGCCGACGAGCACGTGGAGGATCACGTGGCAGCGCCGTTTGCCGCCGACTACCTGTTGCGCGTCAAGGGCGACTCGATGATCAACGCGGGCATCCTCGATGGCGATCTGGTGGCCGTGAAGAAGCAGGACACGGCACGCGACGGCCAGATCGTGGTGGCCCTGCTGGGCGATGAGGCGACGGTCAAGCGCGTGTACCGCGAGCCCGGTGGCGTGCGGCTGGAGGCCGAGAACGAAGCCTACGAACCCATCGTCGGCACCGACATCGCGGTGATCGGTCGCGTGGTGGGAGTGATGCGCGACCTGTAACGGCAGGCTGGGGCGCGATAGCGTGGTGGTGCGAGTCAGGCAGTCGCGGGGCTTCGGCCTCGAGGAAAGTCCGGACACCACAGAGCAGGATGCTGGCTAACGGCCAGCCGGGGAAACCCGAGGGAAAGTGCCACAGAAACGAAACCGCCTCGCCGGGCAACCGGAGAGGTAAGGGTGAAAAGGTGCGGTAAGAGCGCACCAGCGGTCTGGTGACAGGCCGGCTGGGTAAACCCCATCCGGTGCAAGGCCAAGTCGGGACGTCACGGGTTGCTCGCCCAGTCCCAGGTAGGCCGCACGAGGCGCTCGGCAACGGGCGTCCCAGATGGATGACTGTCCACGACAGAATCCGGCTTACGACTCGCTACCCCAAGGGCCCGCTTCGGCGGGCCCTTGGCATACACGGCCCTATTCGAGTGGCAGGTCGGGTGGGTCGGGTACTGCCGTCTCAAGCCCCGCGAGGCCACGCACGAGGCCGGCGGTGAGGTGCTCGATGACGGAGTGGAGCGTGGCGAGGCCGTACTCCTCAACATCCGCACCTCCGGCAATGGCGATCTCGGCCTCGGCAGCAGCAGCGGTTGAGAGGCGCCGGTCGCGAATGAGCACGTCCACCTCTTGCCCGCGCACCGTGCCGCGAAGGCCTGCGGCCTCGGCGCGTTCCTCGAGCTGGCCCAGGCGGCCCAGCTCGAGGGCCCGGGCAAGCGGGCGCACGTAGCGGGTGGTGTCTTCCAGCGCCCGTGCCTCGGTGGGGAGGGGCACGGGAAGGTCGGGCCCGCCCTCCTCGTGCAGCAGGGACCGGGCGGTGATGGCGTCGATGGCGTCGGTGAGGATGCGCGCCATCTTCGGGCAGGGGATGAAGTCGACCTCCGACGGCGCGGCGCGCACCGATCGGGGCGGCGGTGCGCCTGCACTGCGGAGCCAGTCGCGTAACTCCTCCACCTCAAACCGGCGATGACCGCCGTCGGTGCGGTGGCAGGGCACCCGGCCGGAGTCGGCCCAGAGGCGCATGGTGGGCACGCTCACACCGATAAGTGCAGCGGCCTCGCCCGTGGTGAGCGTGCGTCGCCCCGGGTCGAGCATGCGCTCGCGCACGCCGAGCCATCGCCTCGCGGATGGCCCGTGCGCGCCGGTGCTCACCTCAGTCGTCGCCGGGGTCAGCCAGCACCGGCTCGGGGTGCGTACGCGCATCAACGATGAGTGCGGCGACGACGACCGCCACCATCAGGACCACCCCCAGTGTGAGCGCAGCTCCAAGCCGGGCGCCGGAGAGGCTGGCGACGGCGGTGCTGATGGCGCCGAGCGCGATGGCGACGGCCCACGCGATGGCATCAAGACGCGTTGGTGCAAGTGGCCACATGGAGTGAGCCTAGGTCATGCCGGTGGCGGGCCACAAGAATGCGGCACTCGCCACCATCAGGTAGACGGCGAGGAGGGCCGCCCCCTCCACCCACGTGCTCTCGCCATCAGACCCCACGATGCCGATGACGATGGCACCCCCGGCGAGCGCAATGATCTCGAGCGGGGTGAAAACCAAGGGTACGCCGTGGCCGAGCAGCGGCGACACCAGCACGATGACCGGTGCCAGGAACATGACGACCTGAAGGGTTGACCCCATGGCGATGTTCACCGCGAAGTCCATGCGGTTGCGCAAGGCCAGCTGTACCGCCACGAGGTGCTCGGCGAGATTGCCGATGACCGGGATGGCGATGAGGCCCATGAACACTGGTGAGATGCCGAGCGAGTCGGCGGCGGGCTCGAGGCTGCCCACGAGCACCTCGCCGAGGATTCCCACGCCGATGCCCGCGATGAGCAGCACCGCGATGGCCACCATGCGCGACCACGGCATGAGCTTGGGCATATGCCCGAGGTCGTCCGGCTGATCCTCCGACCGGAGGAACGAATAGAGGTAGGCGCCGTAGAGCACGAGGAAGAGCACGGCCACCACGTCCGACAGTCGCATGAGGCTGCTCTCGGGGGCACCGGAAAGCGCCGCGAAGGCGGTGGGGATTCCCACGCCGAGTACCGCAACGATCAGCAGTACCGAGTTGAGGCTTGCGATATCGCGCGAGAACCGCTGAACGCCGTGACGCAGACCGCCCAGGAGGAACGCGGCGCCGAGCACGAAGAGGGCATTGCCGATGACCGAGCCGGCGATGGATGCGATGGCCACATCGGTGAGGCCCTTCGATACGGCGATGAGTACCAGCACCAGTTCGGCGATGTTGCCGAAGGCGGCATTGAGCAGGGCGCTCGCCTTCGGCCCGGAGGTGGCGGCCAGTTGCTCGGTGGAGAGCCCCACCATCCAGGCGAGTCCGATGGTTGCGATGGCAGCAACCCCGAACACCACGGTGGGCGTCACGCCCAGCGTGTTGATGACGACAGCGATGACCGACACGGCAATGGTGAGCGCCATCGCGGCGATCTGCCATGGCGCGATGCGGTTGAAAATGCTGATCACGGGGCGCGATCCTACGGAACCTGACGGGTCAGGTCATGCCGCCGCGACAGACTCCTGGCCCGGGCGCATCGACGGCAGGGGCATGGCGGCCGCCGCCAGTGCACCGATGGCGTCGAGTACCTCGACGAGTGTCGCGCTGGGGTCATCAGCGAGGTTCGCCCTGAGCGCGGGGTTCGAGAGGCGCGCAGCGGTTGCGCGCGCCAGTGCGAGCGCGGCCGAGTGCGCGGCGTCGTGACGGGTGAGTGCGAACACCGCACCGGTGACCTCCTCAACGGCGTACGCCACGCTCACGGGCGCACGGTCGTCGGTGACGAGCAGCACCGGCACCTCCGCGGCGGGTGGGGCCTCGCCCCCCCGCGCGCCTGCGACGCCGGCGGCAGCAAGCCACACGGCGTCGGCAGCAGCGGGGTCGTCGGCCGCGACGCGCGCGCACGACAGCAGCAGCGCGGTCATCCAGGCGGCACGCGGCAGGTACGTGCCAAGCCGCATGACCTCCCATGTGGTGTCCCGACGCATGGCGTGGGTGGTGATGCCGCGCACGGCGGCTACCTCGCGGCGTACGGCGCGGGCTGCGCCAGCCGGATCAAGGGCGTTCGCTCCGCCCGCCTGCGCGCGTGATGCCGCAGCAGCGTGTGCAAGGGCATCCACGACCTCGCCGGGAAGCACGTCAGCGGCAGCAGATGCTGCCAATGCCGCCTGCTCAAGGTGGCGGGCGGCGAGGGCGCCGCCGGTGCCCACCGCGGGAACGAGACCCTCCGGCCCGGCTGATGCCAGCGCGGAGAACGCCGCAGCCGGGCCCGCGCCGTCCCGTGCGGCCAGTGCACGGGCTCCCAGCACGCGCGCCGAGGCATCGGCACGCTCCAGCGCGGCCGCCATCTCATGCACGTGGCTCAGGGACGTCGCCGTCATGCAGTGCACGGTATGGGCCGGCGCGCCGTCGAGCATTCGCCCGATGGCCAGAACGACACCCAGATCGCTTGTGCAAACGGGTAGCGTCAGGACGTCCCGCACGAACCACTCAGGAGGACCCCGTGGCGCGCCTTGAGCCCGGCCAGAAGGCACCGGATTTCACCTTGCAGTCCGATTCCGGCGAGGAGATCTCGCTGAAGTCGCTGAAGGGTTCGCCGGTGGTGCTCTACTTCTATCCGAAGGCAATGACGTCGGGGTGCACCGTGCAGGCGTGCGACTACCGCGATCGCCTGAAGGACTTCTCCAAGCTCGGCGCGCACGTGCTGGCCGTGAGTCCTGATCCCGTGGCACGCCTCGCGAAGTTCCGCGACAAGGAAGGGCTCACCTTTCCACTGCTCTCCGACGAATCGCACGCCGTGCTGGAGGCGTATGGGGTGTGGGTGGAGAAGTCGATGTACGGCAAGAAGTACATGGGCGTGGAGCGCAGCACCTTCGTGATCGACGCCAAGGGAAAGATCGTGCACGCCGACTACAAGGTGACGTCAACGGGCGACGCCGAGCGCGTGCTCGCGATGCTTAAGTAAGACCAGAACGAACGAGGAAGGTTCCCCTGATGGACGTGATGGAGGCGATCCGGAAGCGCAAGGCGGTCCGGACCTACACCGACAAGCCGGTGCCCGATTCCGTGGTGGACGACCTGCTGCGTGCCGCGCTCGCAGCTCCCACGGGCAGCGGATCCCAGGCCTGGAGCGTCATGGTCATCCGCGACGCCGATGTCCGACGTGACGTGGCCGATCTGGTGATCGCCGGCGGGGCCAAGTACTTCGCCGCAATGCGCCCGCAGCGTGATCTCAGCGACGACGAGCACCGCGAGCAGTGCGAGGCCTACGCCGAGCAGATTCTCGCGACCTACCGCCTCGCACCGGTGTGGATCGCCGTGCTGCTGGTGCCGCGCGACAACTACCCGCCGTCGATGAAGGAAGGCGGGTATCTCGACGACCTCATCTCGGTGGCATTTGCCGCCGAGAACCTGATGGTCGCAGCGCGGGCCGAGGGCCTTGGCACCGTGCCCACCACCGCCTTTCAGCGGTTCGAGAAGGACCGCTTGCGTCAGATCCTCGGCGTCCCCGCCGAGGTGGATCCTGTGCTGGTGACGCCGCTTGGGTACCCCGAGTCGTTTCCGGAAGGGCTTCCGGCGGCGCTCAAGCGCAGTTTCCGCACGTGGAAGACGCTCGTGCACGACGACCAATGGGGCAACACCCGCGATGGCGGGGAGGGGTAGCACATGGCCTGGGACGACATTTCGCAGTGGCAGCCGGCCGACCTGTATGCGTCATTTCGCATGGGCGACAAGGGTGTGATTCCCGTTGACGTGCGCGACCTCACCTATCGGGAGGCTGATCAGCAGATCAAGGGGGCCCTGCGTATTGACCCTATGGATTTCCAGTCACAGCTGGGCACGCTGCCGGCCGATGTGGAGCTCGTCTTCTACTGCGACCGCGCAGGCGAGGCCACCAGCATGAAGATCGCACTCGTCGCCTTTGACGGCGGGCGAACCCGGGTGGGCGTGCTCGTCGGCGGCTTCGACGCGTGGGACGCAGCGGGCTACCCCATGGAGCCCAAGGGGTAACCCGCCGGTCCCGCGGGACCTACTTGTCCTTCTTCTTGTCCTTCTTCTGTCCGCCAGGCGTGAGGCCGTAGTTGGCCTCGAGCCAGGCGGGCAGGATCGCGGCGATGGCGCGGCAGGTGAGCTCGCGCTCTGACACGGCCACGCGGGCGGCCACCTGCATCACGAGCTTGCCCTCGTCGGAGCGCACACCCGAGACGCCGGCCACCATGTTGTCGCCCTCGGGCTTGTTGTAGACCATGGCGCGGGCGGCCATGTTCCAGTGCTCGCGCGTCCACGCGATGAGCGACTCCTCGAGGTCCGTGGGCGTGTACTCGAGCAGTGCACGCTGGAGCTCGTTGGGCATGCCGTCTGAATCGCGCTGCATGTGGTGGTCCTTCCTGGGCCTTGTTCGGGATCGAAAGGCAGGATAGCCGCGTGGGCACCCAAGACGTGAGCAGACGCGGAGGAGCACGGCGCAGACTGGCGTTCATGCTGGTGACCGCGCTGCTGTGCGTGGCCATCTTCGTCTCCGTGGGGATGGAGTGGGGGAGCCTCTTCGTGCAGCGCCGTCTGGTGATCGCGGAGCCGGGCATCGGCGAATGGCAGGGAGTTGTGGCCCTCGTGGCGGCCATTCTCGGCCTGCTCGTCATCTGCGTCGCAATCGCGCGCGGCAGAGGCCGCCCCGCGGCCCTGGCGGCACTCGCTGCGGGGCTTGTGACCTTTGTCGTCGCCCTGCTCGAACTGGTGCATCTGGCCACCCGCCCTGCAGACATCGCCGAATTGGCGCGCGCCGGGGCTGCGGCAATTCCCCTCAAGGGCTACCGCGTGCCCCTCATCGAGAGCATGGTCGGGCCCGGAACCTGGCTCGCCCTCACGGCCGGTGCATTGCTTGCCCTTGTGGGACTCGTCGGCCTGGTGGTCCCCGCATGGCGGGCGCGCCGCTAGGCTCTCACCCGTGCGCAAGTTCATCCTCCTCGCAACGCTGAGCCCGCAGGGGCTCCAGACGCTTCAGGTGACGCCCGAGCGTCTGCTCGAGGTGAACCGCGAGATCGAGGACCTGGGTGGGCGCGTGCTCGACCAGTGGGCCGTGCTCGGGTACTACGACTTCCTGAGCATCATCGAAGCGCCCGACGAGGCGACGGTGGCGCACATGACCGCTGAGCTCTCGGCGCGCGGGAGCGCCACCTTCGAGACCCTCACGGTGGTGGAGACGTCAGACGTCTTCACCGGGCTCGACGACTAGGGGCGCATCGGCCTAGCCGACGCGGCGCCACTCCTCGGCCTTGCACAGGGGGCAGGCGCCCAGCACGAGGATCCCATCGGCCTCGGCGGGGGACTTCACCAGCAGGTCGCAATCTGCACAGCGGAAGTGGCCCACGACCTCTTCGCCAACCTCGAACAGCTCTGTTCCGTCGTCGGCGACGTGCGGCACGCGGGGATCCCTTCGGTATGGGTCAGGTGGCGAGAGCTGCCACAAGCGCGGCAGCGGCGACCACGGCGAACAGTACGAATCCCACGGCCAGCAGCCGGGTCTCCGTGACCATCGGGCGACGCACCTCGCCAACACCGGCGGGGCGCCAGTGCACGAGGCGGCTGAGGGCACCCTCGTTCACGGGGCGCTCGCAGTACGGGCAGAAGTCCGTGGTCTCGAGGAGCGGGAGACCGCAACGGTGGCACCCGGGGGCGTCCGAACGGTGATGTCCCTGGAGGTCAGACTCAGTGCGCACGCGCAGCTCCTCGTGAGTTCCCGTCCGGAGTGGACGGGGCGGGAAGCATACCGCCGCACCGCAAACTCGCAAGGGAGATTTCGTGTTGGGCGGGAGGGAACGATCGTCCCGCGACGAAATCAACCCGCTTCGGCCTGCGCCTCCGGGTCGTCCGACACCATGGGGAAGGCGATGTCGGCAGATCGCTCGGGTGTCTCGCCGTTGTCACCATCGTCCAGTGCCGCGAGCGACGCGTCAATCTCCATCAGCCGGCTTCGCACCTCGGCCACCTCGGGTGCGAGGGCGTCAGCGCTGAGGGTGCCGTCATTCACGAGGGCGTAGGCACGGGCGCCCAGCGCCTCGAGCGCGGTGCGGTGCCGACGTTCCAGTACCCGGCGCTCACCCTCAAGGCGTGCGCGGCGCACTGACCCCTTGACGTCGCCGGCGACGCGGCCGGTGATGCTGGTGACCGAGCTGATGATCGACACGTGCGGCTCCCGGTTGGGTGTCGACAGGGTAGCGGCACAAAGCGTGAACCCCGGGTGCGACGTATCGCCATAGGTTCGCTGCATGGTGCGAACGCATGCCAGATGGGGAGATCGCGGGCAGGCCACGGTGGAACACGTGGGCCTCACGCTCATCATCGCGCTGCTGCTCGCGGCCTGCGCCGCGTGGGCCGTTCATGAGGTGCGCCCGCCCGCTCACGTGCCGGACGTCATCGGCAAGGTGGCAGCCCCGCTCGACGACCTGGCCGCCCGTCTTGGCGTACCCGGTGTCAGCGCGGCGCCATCGTCAGGCGCGGGGCGCGTGGAGAATGGGCAGCCCGGCGTCATCCGCCGGGCGTGGAATGCCTTCGTGTCGTGGGGCACGCTGAACGTCGATGGCGAGCGCCAGGCACTTGGTGGCTTCATCGACGAGCTGCGATCGCAGGTGAGTAATGCGCTGCGCGACCCGCTGGGAACAGGCGCACGCATTCTGGGGATGGTGCGGGGTGCACCCGCACCGATGCCCGAGGTTGATGAGCGCGCACCCACCGGGCCCGGCGTGGTGGGGTACCTGTTCGACATCGGCAAACGGCCGCTGCGGGAGACCTTCCTGCACATGTCCCGTGTGGCTGGGCACTGGGCGTTTGACTGGGTGGTTGCTCGCGGCGCCCGCTGGCTCAGGCTGCGGCTGCCCGAGTACGTCACGGGGCCATGAACCGGCACGCATGCGCGCGTACGGCGGCACGTGTGGGTGTGGATGTGTGACGGGGCGCCGGGCCACGATGAGCCCGACTGGTGATGACGACGGAGGAGGTCTGATGACGGCTCGCATTGCGGCCCGCCTGCACGCCGCGGCGGTGGCCACTGGATGGCGCATGCGTGACGAGCGCGGCCAGGGCACCGTGGAGTACGTGGGCATGGTGGTGATGGTCACGCTTCTGGTCGCTGCCGTTGCGGTGGCGGCCAAGGGATGGGCCCCGGATATCGGCAACGCGCTGAAGAAGGCGCTGTCGGGCGCCATCACGCGCCTGACGGATGGGTTTGGCTAGGCGCCCCGACAGGGGTGGAACCTCTCGGAACCCGTGCGTCGGCGAAAACGTGACCCGACCGAAGGCAGACGAGAGGCGCCCTTAGGGCACGACCACGGCCGCGCCCTGCACCTCGCCGCTGGCGATGCGTTGCAGGGCGCGGTTGGCGTCGGGAAGCGCGTGCTGCTCCCATTCGGTGCGGATGGGGATCTCCGCAGCCAGCGCGAGGTAGTCGCGCGCATCGGCGCGGGTGACGTTGGCAACGCTGCGGATGGACCGCTCCCACCACAGGTCGCCGTAATCGAACTGCGGTATGCGGTCGAGGTGAATGGCGTTGACGGCCACGGTGCCGCCGCGATCGAGCGCCTTGAGCGCCGCGACGACGACGTCACCTGACGGCGCGAATGTGACGGCCGACTGCAGCGGGAAGGGTGGGGTGTCGTCGTACCCGCCAGCCCATTCGGCACCCAGGTCGAGCGCGCGCTGCTGTTCGTGCTCGCTGCGTGTGGCCACCGCGACGCGGCACCCCCAGTGGCGGGCCACCTGGATTGCCTGCAGCGCCGACGCGCCGAAGCCGTAGAGCCCCACGCGCTGGCCGGGTTCCACTCCGGCCACGCGCAGCGACCTGAAGCCGATCACACCACCGCAGAGCAGCGGGGCGAGGTCGCGGTCGTCCGGGCCCTCGGGCAGCGGCACCACCACGTCGGCACGGGCGGATACCAGCTCGGCAAAGCCGCCATGGCGGTCCCATCCCGTGAACGTGGCCTCGGCGCAGAGGTTCTCGCGACCGGTCAGGCAGT
>CAIPNN010000016.1 GCA_903866425.1 uncultured Actinomycetes bacterium | reverse complement strand
CTTGGCTACTCGTGGCGCGCCCAGGCCACGGCGCTTGCAGGCGCCGGCTACCGGGCCATCGTCCCCGACATGCGCGGCTACGGCGAGAGCGACGCCCCTGAGGGCACCGAGAACTACGCCTTCCCGCTGCTTGTTGGCGATGTCGTCGGCCTCATGCAGGGCCTGGGTCTCGAGTCGGCCCACCTCGCGGGCCACGACTGGGGCGGCAGCCTGTGTTGGGCCACCTCGGCACTTCGCCCTGAGATGGTGCGTTCACTGTTCATCCTCAACTCGCCCCACCCGGTGGCAAGCGCCGAGTGCCGGCAGGTGCCCGAGCAGCAGCAGAAGAGCTGGTACATGCTGCTGTTCCAGTTCCCCGGCATCGCCGAGGAGTGGCTGCTCAAGGACGACGCCGCCAACCTCGAGACCTTCGTATTCGACACCGCAGCCCCCGGCACGTTCCCGCCCGAGGAGCGTCGCATCTTCAAAGACGCCCTCATGCGCCCCGGTGCCATGACGGCTGCGCTCGAGTACTACCGCGCCAACATCCCTCCTGAGAACTGGCTGAAGCCCCCGCCCGAGTTGCCACCCATCACCGTTCCCACCACCATCGCATGGGCCGACAACGACGCCTACATGAGCGACCTGCTGCTCGAGCGCTCGATCACCAAGGTCACCGGCCCGCTCGAGGTCGTGCCGCTCGCGGGCGTGAGCCACTGGGCGCAGCAGGAGGCCCCCCAGCTGGTGAGCGATGCCCTGCTGGCCCATCTGGCCACCGCCTAGAGTGCCGGGCATGGCCGACTCCCCAGCAGGACGCATCGAGACCGACCGCGACGGCGACGTCGTGGTGGTCACCATCGCCAACGAGGCCCGGGCAAACAGCCTGGACGACCCCATGCTGAAGGCACTGGCCGAGGCCCTCGACCCCGAGGCGCTTGGCGATGCCCGCGCCGTGGTGCTCACCGGTGCCGGCGACCGCAACTTCAGCGGCGGCGTTGATCTTCAGGCCCGCGATGGCGACGCCCTCACCGATGCCGTGCGCAGTGGCGAGCGCCTGCTTGGCCGTGCCGCCGCCGCCGTTGAGGGGTGCCCGGTTCCCGTGGTGTGCGCGCTCAACGGCAACGCCTTTGGTGGTGCACTCGAAATCGCCATGGCCGCCGACTGGCGCATCGCCGCCCGCGGCGCCCGGTTCGGCATGCCGCCCGCCCGCCTGGGCTGGGTGTACGCCGCTGAGGGCATCCGCCGCTTCGTCGATGCCTGCGGTGCCGCCAACACTCGCGAGCTCTTCCTCACCGGTCGCCCCGTCGACGCCGAGCGTGCCCGCCAGATGGGCATGGTCAACCGGGTGGTCGATCGCCTCGAGCTTGCCGACCTGGCCTTTGCCGATGCGCTTGAGACGGCCAAGAACGGCCCCATCGCCATCGCCGGCATGCGTGCCGTCATCAAGGCCATCGAGACGGACGCGCCGCCGTCTGAGGCCGGTGAGATCGCCGAGCGCTGGCGCCAGCGGGCGTTCCAGAGTGACGACATCGCGGAGGGCCTCGCGGCATTCCGCGAGAAGCGGGACCCCGACTTCACCGGGAAGTAGGCACCACGTGCTGCGTGCGTACGCGCACGACCGGTTCCACTACGAGCTGCCTGAAGGCCACCGATTTCCGCTGGGCCGGTACCGCATGCTGCGCGAGGCCATTGAGGCCGAGGGCATCGCGCAGGTGCTGGAGGCCGATGCGGCAACCGATGACGACCTGCTGCTGGCGCACGACCCGCTGTATGTGGACCGCGTGAAGCACGGCCGCATGAGCGAGCGCGAGCTGAAGGCCTTCGGCCTGCCATGGTCACCGGGTCTGGTGGAGCGCGGGTGCCGCAGCGTGGGCGCAACCATCGCGGCGGCTCGGGCGTCGCTCGAGGACGGCGCGGCGGTCAACCTGGGCGGCGGCACCCATCACGCGTACGCCGACGCCGCCAAGGGCATTTGCTCGTTCAACGACGTGGTCATCGCCACACGCCGCCTGCGCGCCGACGGCGCAATCTCGCGCGTGCTCGTGGTGGATCTCGACGTGCACCAGGGAGATGGCACACATTCGATGTTGGGGACAGACCCCAATGCAACGTGCATGTCAATCAATGGTGGCGCCAATTACCCGTTCCGTCGCGTGCCCGGCGATGTGGAGGAAGACCTGCCCGACGGCACGGGCGACGACCGCTACCTCGAAACCGTCGCCCGCCTGCTGCCGGTCGCCCTCGACCGCGGCCGCCCCGACATCTGCTTCTACCTCGCCGGCGCCGACCCATACGAGGGCGACCGCCTGGGCAGGCTGGCCATCACCATGGATGGCATGGCTGAGCGCGACCGCCTCGTGCGCAACACCATGCGCGAGGCAGGCGTGCCGGTGGCCGTGTGTCTGGCCGGGGGTTACGGCTGGCGCATCGAGGACACTGTGGCGATCAACCTGACCACGGTGACGACCTTCGCGGCCTGAAACGACCAAGGCCCGGGCGCGATATGCGCCCGGGCCTTGGGGTCAAGCAGGTATGCGGTGCGGTACTAGACGAGCGGACCCGCGGCCACCACGGCCGG
>CAIPNN010000015.1 GCA_903866425.1 uncultured Actinomycetes bacterium | reverse complement strand
ATGGATCACCATCGCCGACCCGCCCGTGACCACCCCGGTCATCACCTCGGGCCCCAACGGTGCAACCAGCGACGTGACGCCGGCGTGGGCGTTCACCGGCGCGGGTGCAAACGAGACGTACGAGTGCCAGATGGACGGCGACCCGTTCAGCGCGTGCACCAGCCCGTTCACCTCGCCGCGTCTGGCCGATGGCACGCACGTCTTCGAGGTGCGCACGGTTGACCAGGCCGGCAACGGCGGCACGCCACTCACCCGCACCATCACGGTGGACACCGTGGCGCCGGGCGACCCGTCGGTGTCGGGTGCACCGTCGGGTGCCACCAGCGCCACAGACGTGAGCGCGAACATGTCGGGCGAGCCCGGTACCACGTTCGAGTGCAAGCTCGACTCCGGTGCCTGGGCGCCCTGTACCTCGCCGTTCACGGCGAGTGGCCTTGCCGACGGTACCCACACGCTCCAGATGCGTGCGGTTGACGCCGCGGGCAACGCCAGTGGTGTGGTCACCAGCACCTGGACCGTCGACACGGCGGCTCCGGCTGCACCCACCGTTGACAACCGCCCGGTGAGCCCCACCAGCCAGACCACTGCCAGCCTCACGCTCACCCCAGCCGAGCCGGGCAACACGTTCGAGTGCCAGATCGACGGCAGCGGCTGGGCGCCCTGCACCAGCCCGGTTGCGCTGTCGGGGCTCTCGAACGGATCGCACGTGGTGAACGTGCGTGCGCTCGACGCCGCCGGCAACGCCAGCACTCCGGTCAACGTTACGTGGACTGTGGACACGGTGGCGCCGGCATCGGCACCCGGCATCGCGGGCCTGCCCACCACCATCACTCAGAACACGGCAATCTCGGCCACGCTCACGGGCGAGCCGGGCACCACCTTCCAGTGCCGCCTGGACGGAGTTGGCTGGAGCACCTGCACCAGCCCCGTCACGCGCACCGGTCTTACCGACGGCACGCATGTGCTCGAGGCCCGTCTGCTTGACGCTGCGGGCAACGCGGGCCCGGTGGCGCGCCAGCTGTGGACCATCGACACCACGCCGCCTGCCGACCCGCCGGCAGTGGGCGACACGCCCGCGGTTACGGCCGACAGCACGCCCACGTTCACATTCACAGGCGACGGCACCACCACGTTCCAGTGCCAGGTGGACGGCGGCGGCTGGGTGGCATGCACGAGTCCCTTCACCACCGACCCGCTCATCGACGGTGTGCACACCATCCTGATGCGTCAGGTGGATGCCGCAGGCAACTTCGGCCCCGTCAACACCACCACGTTCACGGTTGATACCAACGCACCGGCCGAGGTGGGGGTGTCCGGTATTCCGGCGAGCCCCACCAACGCCACCTCGTCCACGCTCACCTTCACCACCGAGCCGGGTGCGGTGCTCGAGTGCGCGGTTGATGGCGGCACGTGGCAGAGCCCCTGCCCGTTCAACCCGCTCACGTTGTCGGGCCTTGCCCAGGGCGCGCACGAGGTGGTGGTGCGTCAGCACGACACCGCGAACCCACCCAACTATTCGTACGAGACGGCCATCCGCTGGATGGTTGACACCACCCCGCCGCTCGCGCCGGGTACCGCGCCGCGCCCGGCCGACCCCACCAACAATCCCAACGCGAGCATCGGCATCACCAGCGAGCCCAACACGGTTACCGAGTGCCGGTTCCTGGGTGGCGGCTGGCAGCCGTGCGCCACCCCGGTCACCTACGCGGGGCTGGCTGACGGCGCCTACATGCTCGAGGTGCGCAGCACCGACGCCGCTGGCAACGCCAGCACCACGTCGATGGTGCGCTGGGCCGTCGACACCACGCCGCCCTCCGGTAGCGCCGTCATCACCTCAGGCCCCTCCAACCCATCGTCCTCGTCGGTCGCCACCTTCAACTTCACCCTGGGCAGTGACGGCGCATCAGCGCAGTGTTCGCTCGACGGCGCCACGTGGGCCGCGTGCACGTCGCCGGCCACCTTCAGTGGCATTGCGCCGGGCAACCACGCGCTGCGGGTGCGCATCCTCGATGCCGCCGGCAACGTGGGGAGCAACATCACCACGGCCAACTGGGAGATGTTCGTGCCGCCCAACCCGCCTGCGGGCACCGCGGGCGTGCGGATCGATGGCGGCGCCTCGTACGCCACCAGCCGCGCAGTGGTTGCCGACATCATCTGGCCTGCGGGCACGCGGTACATCGAGTTGGCCAATCAGGCCGACTTCTCAGACGCGGTGCGCAGCTCCATCTCCACGCAGGAGGCCTGGACCCTGGCTGCCGGCGCCGGCGGCAACCGCACCGTGCACTTCCGATTCCTCGACTCCGCTGCCGCAGCCATCTCGAACGGGTCCGCATCGATCGTGCTGGATGCTGATCCGCCAGTGGTCGGCGATATTGCGCTGGCACTGGACAGCGGCGACTCGGTGACGGTGACCCCCGCCATCACCGATGCCGTGAGTGGCTTCGATGCGTGGCAGGCCACCACCAACCCGGCCACGCCAGGCGCGTCGCTGTCGGCATCGCGCACCAGCACCACCGTCACAGCACCCGGCGGCAGCACGGTGTATGTGCGGGGTATCGACCGCGCCGGCAACGTCTCGGCCTGGGCGAGTGCGGTGGTGCCCGTTCCGGCGTCCGCGCCGGCCCCGGCGCAGGCGACAATCGTGCTGACCGGCACCTCGGTGAGCGAGGCCGGGAACGCGGTGGTGGGGACAACCTGCCGCAGTGGCAGCGGCCAGTGCCAGATCAAGATGGTGCTGCTGGTCAATGGGTCACCGGTGAGCACCACCGATGGTGTGGTGGCCAACGGTGCCAGCAAGTCGCTGATAGCCAAGCTGCCGGCGACGCTGCAGCGCCAGTTGGCACGCAAGGGCACCATCAAGGCCACCGTGCGCAGCGAGGTGACCAGCGATGGCACGACCAGCATCGTCTCCAACCCGGTCACGCTCGTGGCACCCGATGCCAAGCAGGTGGTGCAGGCGCGGGCCGCCGCCCTCAAGGGATCGAACGACACGCTTACCGTGGCCGCACGCTGCAAGGGCACGCTTGCTACCCGCTGCCGCGCCACGGTGAATCTGGAGCTGGTGGGCGCCGGTGGTGGCCGCCGCGCTGCAAACCAGGCGACGTCGGTGGGCAAGGCCCGCATGGAGGGCGCCTCCGGCACCCGCCTCGGGACCAAGATCACCCTCACTGCCGAGGGCCGCCGACTGCTCAAGAAGTACGGCACCCTGCGCGTGCGCCCGGTCATCGTGGTGTCAGGCAAGAAGTTCCCCGGTCCGGTGGTGCTGCTGGGCGGCCTGAGCGCGGGT
>CAIPNN010000014.1 GCA_903866425.1 uncultured Actinomycetes bacterium | reverse complement strand
TACTTGTTGAAATTCCACTCGGGCTGGCGGCTCCATGATGGGGCGGCCAGTCCGCGGAACAGGGGGATCGCTTTCGGCCCGGTCACCTTCGCCATGTGCAGCATGGGAAAGGTGACGCCGAAGTTGAGCTTGCAGAACTTGGCCACCTGACCGTTGGTGGGGAGTTCCTGCTTGAAGTCGCGGGACGGCACCCCCAGTACGGTGACGCCATCTGCACGACGTGACTTCCACACCGCCTCGAGCCCCGAATACTGGGGCGTGAAGCCGCAGTGGCTCGCGGTGTTTACCACCATCACCACCCGCCCACGCAGCGATGCCAGATTGATGCGCTTGCCGTCCAGCCGGTCGTAGGTGCCGGTGAGCAGTGGGGCGCCGCGGTCAGCGGCAGGCACAACGGCGCCCGTGTTGGCCGACGCGGCAATCACTGGCGATGCGCACGCGAGCGCTGACACAGCGACAGCGGCGATGATGGGCAAACGCATGAGATGAGGGTATTCCCACGGTGGGGCCGCGGGCGGGGGGATCGGTCGGGCTACGACCCCGCGGCGGCGCGTGCCAGGCGGTCGCGAACGGCGACGCCGATGCCCTCGGCAGCTGGCGGCACGGCCAGAATCACCGCGCACCCCTCGGCATCCGCACGACGGAACGCTGCGTAGAGCAGTGCGGCATAGGTATCGGGTTCACCAGCCGGCCCGAGCACGAGCACCGAGTCGGGAAGGGGGGAGATGGCGCCCGGTGCGAGCACGGCGATGTGCTCGCCAGCACCTGCCAGCTCGTCCGCGCGCGCGGGCAGCGCCTCCGCGTCGAGCACCTCCACCCGGGCCCCGGGGGCGTAGTGGCTTTCGAGCATCCCGGGCGCGCGCGCCGGGCCACTCGCCGCGGCCACCGGGCCGATAACCGCCTCGATCTGCTCGACGGAGATACCTCCGGGCCGCAGCACCTGCGGGGGGTCGCTCGCAAGATCGAGCACGGTGCTCTCCACGCCGATTGCGCATGGGCCGCCGTCGAGGATGACGTCAACGGTGTCGCCGAGTTCGTCACGGACGTCACCGGCACGGGTGGGGCTCGGGCGCCCGAAGCGGTTTGCCGATGGCGCAGCCACCGGGCCGCCGAAGGCCCGCAGCAGTTCGAGGGCGAGCGGGTGGTCGGGCACGCGCACGGCCACGGTGTCGCGCCCGCCGGTGACGGCATCGGGTACCGCCCCCGAGCGCGGCATCACCAGCGTGAGCGGCCCGGGCCAGAAGGCGTCGGCCAGCGCCCGGGCGAGGGGGGTGACCTCCGCAACCAGCGGCGTCAGATCATCAGCCGACGCGATGTGGCAGATGAGTGGATGGTCGGTGGGGCGTCCCTTTGCCGCGAAAATGCGACTGACGGCGACGGGGTCGAGCGCATTCCCACCGAGGCCGTAGACGGTCTCGGTGGGAAAGGCCACCAGCCCGCCGGCCATGAGGGCACGCGCCCCCATGGCCACCGGGTCGGTCACGAGGCGGGGCAGTCCGGCGACGTACCGATGGTGCACACCCGCTTGGTGGCGGCAACCATGCCGGCCTTGGTGGCGCGCACCAGCAGGTTGCCGGCCTGCGTGTTGAACACGACCGTGCCAGTGGCGTCGGTGGTGCCGGTCGCAGTTCCGTATGTGACCGTCGCGCCGGCGGCGGCCGTGCGGACGCCCTTGGTGGTGACCTGCTCGATCGTCGTCGCGAACTGACCGGGTTCCACGGCTGTGCCTGGCGCAATGCCGGTGCGGGGGTTGACGATGTCGAGCGCCGACTGCTTCTCCTGGCCCCACGCCCACACCACCCGGTCACCGAGACCGAGGTTCACCACGCCAGCCGACTTCGGGATGGCGATGCCATTGACGCGGAAATACCAGCCATTCATGCCCTTGCCCTTGATCCCGGCGATCGATGCGATGTACGGCGCCTGAAAGGCGGGGTAGTAGGTCCAGTCCACCTTGATGCCGGCCTCTTTGAATGCGGTGAGGCTCTGTGCCGCCACGCTCTTCTGGCTGATCTTCACCTTCTGTCCGCCTGAGTCGCGCACCGTGGTGGTGCCGAATGCCTTGGGCACCCACTGCCACATGGGCGGCAGCACGTTGCCTGCGGGGCCCTCGACCGACACGACCGTGTTGACGTTGTTCGGGCTGTTTGACGGTGCTCCGGCGGCAACGGGGGCCACAAGGGCCGCACCGGCGCCGAGCGCGACTGCGGTGATGGCGGCAACGCGACGGCGACCGACCTTCAGCATGGTGGTTCTGCTGGCAGGCGTCGGCTGAGCCGTCCGCTGCCGGGTGGTGATACTCACGATGAACTCCTTTGGTCCACGAAAGGATTGATGTGTTCTCGCAGTTGGAGGCAGGTCTCCTGGCTCCCCGGTCATCACACTCGTCGCGCCTTCCCGGCCTTTCGACCAGTGGCTGGCTTTGCGCCCAGCGGGAGTGCTCGCGGGTCACAGTGGCGGGACCGCGCCGGATTCACACCGGCTTCCCTCGAGCACTCCTCGCGGAGTGACCACCAACCGAAAGCGAGTGGACCATAGCGATGTGAGCGGGTGCGCATCACTCCGCGGGATAACGCACCATAAGAAATGCTGCCGTTCGTTGCGGCGCGGATGGACGCGCGGCGCTACCGTCCCGGATCCATGGCTCAGGCACCCGCTTGGGAAATCACACTTCTCCGACGACCTCCCGGCGCACGCCGCCCCCGGGTCGCAGGGCGCGTCGTGTTCGAAGCGCCCGATTTGAAGCGCGCGCGAACGGCCGCGAAGAAGGCCCTCGAAGAGCGCGCGCAGGGCGAGGACAAGTGGTCGCTGGGTGTGCTGAAGCCACTTACGCCCAAGGCGCCGGGAACCCACTGCTACCGGATCGTGTACGCCGTGTGGGAGGCCGAAGGCGACTTCTTCGAGCGGCGCGACGTGCATGAACTCACGGTGTGGGCAGCCGACGCGCAGGACGCGCGGCGCCTGTCGCACGCAGACATTCAGGACGTCGAGGGCTACCAGCCCGCGTGGCGCGTGCGCCATGTCGTCCGCATCGCCGGCAAGCGCTGATCTCCATGGCGCCTCCGCGGTATCCGCTGGTCATCGGTGACGACCGCGTTGAGACCCCGGAGTGGCTGCCAATTGATGACCGTGCCACCGGTGAGGTGATTGCCGAGGTCGCCGCCGGGCGACCAGAGGACGTCGACGCCGCCGTTGCCCGCGCCCGCGCCGCCCTGCCCGCGTGGGACAACCTGGGACCCCTCGGTCGCGCAGCCGTCATGCGGAACTTCGCCGCGGTGCTCGACGCGCATCAGCCCGAGATGGCCGAGATCATGCACCGCGAGGAGGGCAAGCCCCTCGGTGAGGCACAGGCCGAGGTGGCCCGCGCATGCGAGGTGATGCACCACTTCGCGGGTGAGGCCGAGCGCCTGTTCACGATGCAGCTGCCCGGCGCCAACCTGAGCACCGGTTCCATCATCCGCCCGGCACCCATCGGCGTGGTCGCAGCCATCACGCCGTGGAACTTCCCGGTGGCGCTGGTGCTGTGGAAGCTCGGCCCAGCCATGGCCGCCGGCTGCACCATGATCGTCAAGCCCGCCATCGAGGCGCCACTGGCCGCCCGCATGGTGTGCGACCTGGCCACCGAGGCCGGCGTGCCCGACGGCGTGTTGTCGTGCATCACCGGCGACGGCCCCATCCTCGGTGAGGCGCTCTGCACCCACCCCGGGGTCGACAAGGTTGCATTCACCGGCTCGCGCCGCGTGGCCGAGCAGATCGCCGCATGGGCATCCCCGCGCCTCAAGGCGTTGTCACTCGAACTGGGTGGTCACGGCGCACTCCTGGTGCTGGACGACGCCGATATCGACACCGCGGTTGAGGTGGCGCTGGTGCAGGGCTTCGCCAACTGCGGCCAGGCCTGTTACTCGGTCAATCGTGTGCTGGTACCCCGCGCCATGGAGGATGCATTCCTCGGCAAGCTGCGTCCCGGCATCGCCGCGCTCAACCTTGGGCCCATGGCCACCGATCGCGGCCGTGAGCGCCACCAGATGCTGATGGACGACGCACGGGCCAAGGGCGCGACTGTTGAGGGCGGCGAGTTGCTTGATGGCAACTACGTGGCCCCGGCGCTCGTGACCAACGCGGGCCCGGGCGTGCTGCTGGTTGACGAGGAGCCCTTTACCCCGGTAGTCGCCGTGCTTCCCTACGACGATCTTGAGGATGCCATCGCCGAGGTGAACCGCCCCGACTACGGGCTGGTGTCGTATCTCTGCGGCGGTGAATCGCGGCGCACCCTCGAGACCGCCGAGCGCATCGAATGCGGCACGGTGGCGGTCAACGGCTGGCGTGTGGTGGTGCCGTACGCGCCGTACGCCGGCTGGAAGGGCTCAGGGCTTGGTGCCGAACTCGGTCAGCCCGGTCTCGATGCATTCATCCGCTGGCAGCACCTGCGGGTGCTGGCCTAGGCCTCAGGCCCCTGCGGCGGCGTGCACGCGCCGCGCGAACACCAACTGCTCCACCTTCGGCCGTGCGCCGGCCAGACCGGAGTCACCCACGCCACCCACCACCAGGTGCGGGTCTTGGTACAGCGGCCCCTCGTTGATGGTGATACGCGCACCCTTCAGGGCGTCGGCCACCACCCACGCGCGGTCGGGCGGGCCGAACACCGCGGCGCCAAGGCCGAATGGTGAGTCGTTGGCCAGTGCCACGGCATGGCGCGCGTCGTCGGCGATGGCCAGGCCACGCAGCGGGGCGAACGACTCCTCGCGCCACAGGCGGGTGCCGAGCGCTGTGGATGGCAGCAGCACCACGGTGGGGGTGAGGGCGCCGCCCACCTCGCCGGCACCCGCGATGACGATGCCGCCGGCCTCGGTGGCCTCGTGAAGGTCGGTCAGCGCGCGCTCCAGCGCCGGCCCGGCGATTGGGGCCACGTCTGTCTGTTCGTCATCGGCGGGCCCCGTCACCAGATCGGCCACGGCGTCGATGAGGCGCGGCACGAACTCGTCGCGCGCGTCGCGCTCGACGATAAGCCGTTTGGCCGCCATGCAGAGCTGCCCGGCGTTGGCGAACCCGCCCAGGGCAGCAGCAGCCGCCGCGCGATCCATGTCGGCACCCGCCAGCACGACCATGGCGTCGTTCCCTGATGCCTCCGGGATGTACGGGCGCATGGTGACGCCCTCGGCGTACGCGGCCGCAAGTCGTGCCATGTGGCGTCGGCAGGTGGCCGTGGACGCGTGGGCCACCACGGCGCCAACGCCGGGGGCAGCGATCATGGCCTCGGCCTCCTCTGGCGGTGCGGTGACCACCTGCACCGCACCGAGCGGCCAGCGGTAGGTGAGGCACTCGAGCACTCGCGCAGTGGTTCCGCCCACGCGCCGCGAGGGACGCGCCAGCACGCTGTTGCCGCCGGCGAAGGCCGATGCCGCGATGAGCGTGGGGACCCAGATCGGAGAGTTCGCCGAGTGCCAGCCGAACACCACGCCGTAGGGCGCGAACTCGAGCCGGGTGCTTCCCGACCGCGCCGGTACCTCACGTGCCCGGATGCCCTCGGCGAGGTCGGGCAGGGCATCCAGCAGGTCGAGCGCGCTCGCAATCTCGCGTCGCGCGAACTTGCGGGCCTGCCCGGCCTCAGCCACCGCGAGGTCCTCAATGGCCTGCGACTCGGCGGCGATGGCCCGGGCGCCTGCGGCGATCATGTCGAGCCGGGCGTCGAGGTCGAGCTTTGCCGTCTCCTGAATGCCGTAGCGGGCGGTGTCGATCATCTGCTGGGCGGTACTCATGGTGGGTGAGTCTACGAGGCGACATGCTGGCGGTTGACGTTGACCCCCGGGCCGCCGCGCCGGTGCGTGCCTAGCCTGACGCCCAGATGAATCGCGTCTGGCGCACATGGGTGGTCCTGCTGTTCTTCGCGGTGGGCACCAGCCTCATCACCCCGCTCATCCCCCTGTACCAGGACAAGCTGGGCTTCAACGACACCGTCGTCACGCTCTTCCTTGGCTGCTATGTGCTGGCGCTGGTGCCGAGCATGCTCACGCTCGGGCAGTTCTCCGACCAGATCGGCAGGCGCCCCGTGCTGCTCGGCGCAATCGGCACCCTCGCCGCGGCGCAGGTGATCATCCTCTCGGAGCCTGGCCTGACGGGGCTTCTGGTGGCGCGCGGGATGCAGGGTGCGGCGACCGGTGCGTTCTTCGGCACGTGCACGGCATTTCTGGTTGACGCAAGCCCGCCGGGCAAGCGTCGCTTCACGTCCGCACTCGCGTCAATCTCCGTGCGGCTGGGTCTCGGCCTTGGGCCGGGTATCTGCGGTGTGCTCATCCAGTTCGCGCCCGACCCGTTCCAGCTGCCCTTCGCAATGCACCTGGTGCTTCTGGCCATCGCCGCCGCCATTGTGTGGTTCTTGCCCGAGACGGTGCTGCAGCGCACAAGGCGCCCCATCCGCCTGCGGCTCGAGGTACCCGCCGCCGAGCGCTCGGTGTTCTGGCGGGTGCTCGTTCCCTCGGGGATGATCTTCAGTCTGTTCGACGGCGTATCGCTGTCGCTGGTGCCCGTGTTCATCGTGCGTGAACTGGGTGTCACCAATTACGCCCTGGTGGGCGCGTCCGGGTTTCTGGTGCTGGTGACCGGAGCGTTGAGCCAGGCGCTCATGCCCGGCATGCCGCCCCGCCGGGCCATCCTGGGTGGCCTGGCGGTGGCCTGCCCGGCCTTCGCCGGCGTGGTGATTGCGGCCCCCCTTGGCTCCACGGCGCTGCTGCTCACCTGCGTGGCCATCACGGGCGCGGCTGCCGGCATGGTGATGAAGGGCGGCATTGACCTGTGCACGGAGATCGCGCCGCCGGAGGACCGCGGCAAACTGCTGTCGGCGTACTACGTGGCCTGCTACCTGGGCGGCTTCTCGGTGCCGCTCATCATCGTGGGGGTCATTGCCGACATGGTGGGCCTCACGTGGGCGCTCGCCGCGCTCACGATGGCGGCGGTCACCGCCGCGCTCTGGGTGGGTCTGGTGGGCATCCGCGCGTTGCGCGGGCTGCGGCCAGGTGAGGCCACGGTGGGGTAGGAGCCGTCGGGGTCGGGCAAGGGGCCATCGTGCGAGGTGCCTAGCATCCGGTCATGGACGAGTTGCTCGCGAAGGACACCGCACGGCTGGCCGAGTTGATGGGTGCTGCCGAGCGCTGCGTGGTGCTCACCGGGGTGCGCCTGGGAGCCACCGAGGAGACTGAGGCCAAGGCAGCGGGGTCGGCGTGGGGCGAGGCCGCAAGCCTCGAGGTACTGCTCGCCGACCCGTCCCGCTTCTGGGCCAACTGGCTGCCACGGGCCATCGAGTCGGCCGAGCGCGCGCCGCGGGCCGAGCATGAGGCCATCGCCCGCCTGCAGCATGTGGGCGTGATCAAGGGCCTCATCACCCAGGCGGTGGACGACCTGCACCGCAAAGCAGGAAGCCCTGAGGTGGTGGAGGTGCACGCCAACGTGATGTCAGGCCGTTGCAACCGCTGCCACGACGTCTATGCCCTGAGCGAAGTGGCGGCGCTGGTGGGTGCCAGCGATGACGGCGTGCCCCGCTGTACCCGCGACGGCTGCAACTACCCGCTGCGCCCCACCGGCACCCTGTGGGGAGAGCCCCTCGTGGAACCCGCGATCATCAAGGCGTGGGACCTGGCGGCATGGTGCGACCTGTTCGTTGTGCTCGACACCCAGCTGCGCACCGACCCCATGGCAATGCTCCCCTCCGTGCCGCTCAAGAAGGAGCGCACCTTGGCGATCGTGGGATCAACGCCAACGCAGTACGACCGCTACGCCGAACTGGTGATCCACCGGCCGGCCCCGGACGTGATTACGGCAGTGGCCGACACGCTGGCCCCCGCGTCGTCGTGAAAAACAAACAGGACCCCGGCCATGGCCGGGGTCCTGTGGGACCAACGGGAGCGGGGAGACCTAGTAGATCTCCGCGATCCTCACGTTGTTCTTGATGGTCTCCTCGTCGAAGTCCATCTCCTCCTCAAGGTTGGCCGGTACACGGGCCGGCAGCACCACCTCGAACTCACCGTCCTCCGTGACGTGGTCGTCGTAGTACTTCGAGAAGTTTGCGATGGAGAACCCGAGCACATCGTGGGTCTCCGGGTTGAAGAACACAGTCACGCCCTCCGTATTCGTGACCGACGAGGCACTGGGGTGCCCCTCGTGGACCACGCGGTAGGTGTCTGTTTCCTTGTTGTAGAAGGGATCGTCCGTCACGGATTCTCCTAGTCACCGTTGTCGGTTCCGGGGTAACGCGGGCCGATGGTAGCGTGGCCGCGTGCCTGATTTCACAGAGAACAGCGGCGACGCGCTCGGGCAGACCCTTGTGGTCTGGATGCTCGACAACCGCCCGGCGCTCGACGAGCGCATGCGGCAAGAGGGTTCCCGCGCCCTCATCCAGGAGTTCATGGCCGCCGAGGGCGGTGTGCTCCCCAACCCCGACGAGCGCCTCGACCGTGCCCGTGCCGCCAGTGCACGTGCATGGCTCTCGCATCTGGCTGCGGCAATTGAGGCCAACTGGCCCGACGCCCCGACCGGCCTCGGCGAGACCATGACCAACTACCTGATCGCCGGCGACGAGCGCCTCGAGGCGCTTCGCCTCGACGAGGAGGCCCGCGCCGAGCAGCGCGGCCGTGCCGCCGACCCCGGCGATGAGCGCCGCGAGGTGGAGCTCAGGTCGCTGGGTCGTCTGTTTGCCGAAGGCATCGGCGGCTCGTGCAAGCCGGGTGGCGACGAGGGCCCTGCATTTGCCAAGCGCGTGACCGAGTGGCAGTCGGAGCATCTGCTGCGCAACCGTGAGCTCATCGACGCCGCCATCGCGCGCACGACACCCGAGGGTCTGTCGGGCTCCGAAGAGGCCGCCACCCTGTGGGAGCGTGCCCCTGAAGCCGCCCGCGCCCGCGAAGCCGCCCTGCTGTGGGCCCGCGTGCAGTTCCTCACCGAGGCCGTCGCAGCCGGCCTGGCTGAGGCCGGCGCCCCGACCAGTGCGTAGCGCGCGGTGAAGGGCCCCTTGGAAATCTCGGCGCACCATTCGTTGTGTGTCCACGGTTTCCGGGGAATGGGGTACTCCGATGGCTTCGTCGCTGCGCTGAGCGACGTGGTCACCACCCTGCGCGATGAGCCCGACACCGAGGTGCGGGTGCGTGTGGGATCCGACACCGTGTGCCGTGCGTGTCCGTCACTCGGCCCCGGCGGATGTCTGCGGTACGGAATGGGTGTGGTGGAGCAGGATGCCCGCGTGGCCGAGGTGCTCGGCGTGCAGTCGGGCGACGTCATGCCGTGGGCCGATTTGCAGCAGAAGGTGCGCGACAACGTGGCGCCCGACGATCTCACCACCCTCTGCGCGGGGTGCCCGTGGCTCGAATACGGGGTGTGCGCCGAGGGAATTGCCGACCTGCGGGCGGGGAAGGGCATCACCTACGAGGGCCGTTAGGCCGTCGGTTCACCCGACACGACGGCGCGGGGTTGAGTATGGTCCCCCACCGGCGAGAGAGCGGTCCATTTCGAGGGCCGCGCGACCGAGGTTCCGGGCGTCGCCACCGCGGTTCTCATCCCATTGGGAGTGGGCCGCGTGTACTGCGCCCGTTGCCGTGATGAAGGCTCAGGAGGACGGGAATGGCCGAGGGCACCCCCGACGTCAAGGAAGCACGCCGCATGCTCGCGAAGGGCATCTGCATCGCAGGTGTTGGCGAGACCGAGCAGGGCATCATCAGCGACCGCGGCTCGTTTGAGCTGCTGGCCGAAGTCACCAAGACCGCGCTCGACGACGCCGGTCTCGAGCTCACGGACGTTGACGGCATCGTCACGGCGTTCTCCTTCGTGGAGTCCACCCTGATGCACTCGACGACCCTGGCCGACTACATGGGCATGAAGCCGGGCTACTTCGCCTCGGTTGCCGTCGGTGGCGCCACCGCCCCGCTCATGGCCGTGCAGGCCGCACTTGCAATCGACGCCGGCCTGGCGGAGACCATCCTGTGTGTGCGCGGCGACAACACCCGCTCGGGTATTTCATCGTCGGGCATGATCGCCATGGCCCGCGAGATGAGCCACGGCGCGTACGAGGCCCCGTTCGGCCTCACCACCATCGGTGGGTACGGCCTGCTGGCCCAGCGGTACATGTACGAGCACGACATCCCGCAGGAGGCGCTTGCCGCCGTCGTGGCAACGCAGTCGGAGCACGCCGCCCTCAAGTGGAACGCCATGCTCCGCAACGTGGTCACGGTTGAGGACGTCATGGCCGACCGCTGGATCGCCACGCCGTTCCACGCGATGGACTGCTCGCTGGTGTCCGACGGTGCCGCAGCATTCATCGTTACC
>CAIPNN010000013.1 GCA_903866425.1 uncultured Actinomycetes bacterium | reverse complement strand
GGCAACCAATGCACCCGTCCGGCGATTTAGTTGGGACATATGGGGCAGGGATGCCCGCGGACCCACATCAGCCCACCCCTGTGGACCGCAGATCAGCGTGGACCAAGAAACAATCGCAAGCAGGCGGAGTTACCCGTTGCCGGACAATACGCGGTAGGTGGCCTGGCCCGGGTCAAGGGTGGTGGCCCTCTTCAGCATCGTCGTGGCGACATCGCGGGCAAGGCCGGGGTTCTGCGTCACCCGCACGTAATACCCAGCCACCAAAGCGTTCCACGCCGGAACCATCACGATCACCGTCAGCAAACCCGCCACCGTCAGCACGCCCAGCACCCGCCAGTCGGGCACCGGCCGGTCGGCAACGCCATACGCCACCACCACGCCCACCATCGCCATGCCCGCCAACGCGCCAATCACCCACGTCACCAGCTCGCCCGCACCCGGTCCCCAGATGGCCGTCGCAATCACCAGCACCCCAAGGCCACCCACGATCATCGCCGGTCGCCACCCCGACTGCGCACCGTCAAACGCCAATGCGCCCACCGGGACCGCCTGCGCCGGACGACGCTCCACCGGCCCAGCTGCGCGGGATACCCGGTCCGACGGGTCCGTGACCAGCGCCACCGTCGTGATCGTCCACGCCAGGAAGGTGATCGCCGTGGCATCCACGCCCGTCAGGCCGGAGATCGCCAGGCACACCAGCGCCGGGGCCAGCGCCGGGCCGGCAAATCCCGCCGTCACCGTGCGACGCAGCCGCCACGCCACCGCCATCGCGCCGACGATCGTGACCACCCACGCCACCAACCCGACCGCACCCGTCGTCAGCAGCACGTCCAGGACGCTGTTGTGCGCACGGTCGTAGGTGATGTCGCCCTGGACCTTCGCCACCAGCGGACTGTCGTTGGAGGCCAGCACGAAGACCTGCGACTCCGGCCCGTACCCAAAGAGCCGGTACCACCACGATCCCGCCGGACGATGGTCGGGCAGGCCGTTGAGCCGCGAGACATCGCCGAACTGCGCTCCGGCGAGGGCGGCAGCCATCGACCGCGCCCGGGGGGCCGACGGCGCCGGACGGTCCAGGTAGACCACCAGGCTCTGCTCCCAGATGTTCGTGCGCCAACTGACGCTCGACCACACGCGCGAGTCGGTGAAGATGTTCAGGCGGGAACTCACCACCGAGAGGGTCTGGTCGGATATCGACGGGGCGACCGGGGCCGGAGGCGCCACCGGGGCGGTTGCCGAAGCCGGCTGCTTCGCCACAGCGGCCGATGTCGCGACGCCTCCCCCGGATGCAGCGGGGAGCGGGGCCGGAGCACTCGCGCCCGCCGTCCGGCTTCCCGGCGTCGCCAGGCAGGCCGTGGATGGGGTGAACCACGCGCCCACCATCACCAGCGTGCCGGCAATCGCCAAGGCAACCGGGATGGCTACGGACGACAGGCGCGCTCCCGGCTTCGCCCCGGTAAAGAGCGCAATGATCCAGATGCCCAGGCCCAGCACCAAGCCAGCCGCCGGCCCCCGGCTCAGCGTGATGCCGTTGCCAATGAGCAGCACCGCCGCCAACGCAAGCCACCCGGCAAACGCCACATTCCACCGCACCACCGGGCGCAGGCCAACCGCGCGCACCACCGATGCTCCCCAAACCAGCGCCAGCGGGATCGGCAGCCACGTGGTGGAGAGGTCGTCGCGCACCGCCCACATGCCACCGTACAGGAGCACCAGTGCCCCGGAGGCCTCCGCAACTGGCCGTTGCCACCCG
>CAIPNN010000012.1 GCA_903866425.1 uncultured Actinomycetes bacterium | reverse complement strand
GTTCGCCGCACTCGAGAGGTTTGAGATTCTTGCCGCCGTGCTCGGTGGCCTGTGGATCGGCAGCCTCTTCCTTCCGTGGTTTGACACCGCGGGTGACTCCGTGAGCGGCTGGGGCCTCATCGACTCATCGTGGCTCGGCATCGTCGTGGTGGGTATCGCGGCGCTGCTGCTGCTGCTTGACGCGGTGAGCATCGACGGTTTCCGGGCCCTCCCGGTGCCGGCGGTGGCCACTTTTCTCCTGCCCATGGGCCTCTTCTATACGGCCCTGTTCATCCTGGCGGGCGAGGGCATCGCCTACGGCGCATGGACCGCGCTCGGCCTCTCGGCTGCTGCGCTGGTCTTCGCGTGTGCGGCATGGACGATCGACCGGCGCGGCTAGCGCGAAAGGCCTCCCGTGAACTACCTCAAGTCAATGGACCGCCGCGAGCGCATGCTCGGCATTGCCATCCTCAACGGCGCGTTCATCATCAGCATGTTCTTCCAATGGGGCGATGGCGGCGTGCGCGCGTGGGATGCCGACGCCTCGTGGCTCGTATTCGTGGTGGCGCTTGCTGCCGGCCTCATGGCCCTTGCCGATGCCTTCGAGTACGAGGTGCCGCGCATGCCGGGCACCAGCGTCATCGCGTACCTCACGTCGATCACGCTCTGGTACGTCATCTTCTCGCTGATGGACATTCATGATCAGGCGTGGGGCATCATTGTCTCTCTGATCATCGCGATTCTCGCCACTGTCGTTGCGACGATGGCCTGGGCCGCAGACCGCCAGTAGGGGGTTCCCGTGGGCTGGAAGGAAAAGGCAATGGAGGCCGCCAAGGCGGCCGAGACCGCGGCGCGTGGTGCCGCGAGCGCCGCCAGCGACAAGAGCGACGAGCTCATGCTGAAGCGGAAGGTCAACGCGCTGGCTGAGGAGCTCGGCCACGTGACCTACCGCCAGCACGATGGCCTCACGGGGCTTGAGGGCGAAGTTGATCGCATCGTGGCCGAGATGCGCGCGCTGTACGCCGAGATCGCGGCCATCAAGGGTCCGGAGTCCTGATCTCCCTGATCAGCGGGGGGAGCATGCGGCGTGCCTGATCTCACCGCACCGCTCGTCAACTGGGTCACCGAGGTCATTGGCTCGTACGGCGTATGGGCCGTCTTCATCCTCATGGTGCTCGAGAGCGCCTGCATCCCGGTGCCGAGCGAGGCAATCATGCTTTTCGGCGGGTTTCTCGCCGGCCAGGGCAAGACCACCTTGTTCGCCGTCATCGTCGCCGGAGTTGCCGGCAACGTGGTGGGGTCATGGATCGCCTACTGGGTGGGCCTGAAGAAGGGGCGTGACTGGGCGCTCCAGTGGCACTGGCTGCACATCACGCCCGAGCGGCTCGACAAGGCCGACCGGTGGTTTGAGCGGTACGGGTCGTGGGCGGTATTGATCGCGCGCATGCTGCCGATCATCCGCACATTCATCTCGTTCCCGGCCGGCGTGGCCCGCATGCCGTTCTGGCGCTTCACGATCCTCACGATCATCGGCTGCATTCCGTGGGTGACGCTGCTTGCCTGGCTCGGCCTGCTGGTGGGCGACAACTGGGAGGCCGTGCAGCACAAGCTCCACTACTTCGATTACGCCGTCGCCCTGCTCATCGTCGCCGGCATCATCTGGATGCTGGTGCGCTACCGCAGGCGGCGGGCCGCAGCATGACCGCTGTTGCCTGGGTCATCGCGCTGATCGCGCTGGTGGTGGCCGTGGCTGCGGTGATTGTCGCCCGCCGCGCGGCAGCGCCCGTCGCCCCGCCGCCGGTCAGCGACGAGGGCGATCAGGTGCTGCATGACGAGGCCCGCCTGTCGGCCGTGTTCGCCGCGCTGCCCGTGGCAAGCCTGCGGGTGGATTCGGATGCCGTGATCAACGCCGTCAACCCGGCCGCCCTTGCCACCTTCCCGTTTCTCGACGACGGGCTTGGAGTGCTTGAGGCCTTTGGCGACCACCAGCTCTCGGCCCGTGTACGCGATGCCATTCGCACCGGCGACCCCGCGCGTTTCGACCTGCGTCTGTTCGTGGAGGGACGCCGCACCTTCCGCGTGGTGCTGGTGCCCTTCGACGTCGAGGGCGTGCGCGAGGTGCTCATCACGCTCACCGACAGTAGCGAGGCCACGGCCTATCAGGAGTTGCGGTCGCAGTTCGTCGCCAATGTGTCGCATGAGTTGCGCACGCCGCTCACCGGATTGCGCGGCATGCTGGAAGCGCTGGAGGATCCCGAGATGCCGCCGGACATGCGTGCCGACTTCGTGGTGCGATCGCGTGCGGAGGCCGAACATCTCGAGGCGCTGATCGACGACGTGTTGTTCCTCTCCGAACTGGAATCGCAGCAGGGCGACCCGGCCGGTGAGCGCAGCGACGTGGCAGAGGTGGTACCCGGTGTGGTGTCGCTGCTCGCCGGTGAGGCCGGCGAGCAGGGGGTCACGCTGGTGTCGGAGGTGGGGCAGGGGTTGTGGACCCCGCTCACACCACGCATGGCACAGATGGTCGTGCGCAATCTCGCCGAGAACGCCGTGCGCTACGCCGGGCCTGGTGCCACGGCGGTTGTACGTGGCCGGCGCGTGGGCGATTGCGTGGAGATCGAGGTTGAGGATGACGGTCTGGGAATTCCCGAGCGCGACCTGCCGCACGTGTTCGAGCGCTTCTACCGCTCGGATCCGTCGCGGTCACGTCGCCTCGGCGGTACCGGGCTTGGGTTGTCGATCGTCAAGCACATCGCCGACCGCACGGGCGGTGAGGCCGAGATCACGTCGCGCGAGGGGTTCGGCACCACGGTGCGCGTGGTGATCCCGGCGTCCCCGCCGCCGGTGACCGACGTCCCCGGTGAGGCAGGGGTGGGTTCCGGCGACCGCGAGCGTTGGTAGTTTCGCTGCAAATGGCTGCCGAAAGGAACTGATGGGTATTCCCCTCATGGACATCCGCGCCCAGTACGCGCCCTTGCGCGAACAGCTGGACGCCGAGATCGCCGAGATTCTTGACAC
>CAIPNN010000011.1 GCA_903866425.1 uncultured Actinomycetes bacterium | reverse complement strand
GCATGGCGTGGCACAGCGCCGGCACGTACCGCATTCAGGACGGCCGCGGCGGTGCGGGCAACGGCAGCCAGCGGTTCGCCCCTCTCAACAGCTGGCCCGACAACGTCAACCTCGACAAGGCGCGCCGACTGCTCTGGCCCGTCAAGCAGAAGTACGGCCGCAAGATCTCGTGGGCCGACCTCTTCGTCTTCGCGGGCAACCGCGCCCTCGAGACCATGGGCTTCACCACCTTCGGCTTCGCCGGGGGCCGTGTGGACATCTGGGAGCCTGAGCAGGACATCAACTGGGGTCAGGAGTCGGAGTGGCTCGGTGACGAGCGCTACAGCGGCGACCGCGAGCTGGAGAACCCGCTGGCCGCCGTGCAGATGGGCCTCATCTACGTGAACCCCGAGGGCCCCAACGGCACCCCCGACCCGCTGGCATCGGCGGTGGACATCCGCGAGACGTTCCGCCGAATGGCGATGGGTGACGAGGAGACCGTGGCGCTGGTGGTGGGTGGCCACACGTTCGGCAAGGCACACGGCGCGGGTGACCCGGGCAAGTACGTCGGCCCCGAGCCCGAGGCCGCACCGATTGAACAGCAGGGCTTCGGTTGGAAGAACACCATGGGTACCGGCAACGGCGACGACACCATCTCGAGCGGCATCGAGGGTGCGTGGACGGCCACCCCGATCACCTGGGACAACGCGTACCTCGAGACGCTGTTCGGCTACGAGTGGGAACTGACGAAGAGCCCTTCCGGTGTACAGCAGTGGACGCCGAAGGATGGCTCGGGCGACGGCACGGTGCCGGACGCCCACGACCCGTCGAAGTCGCACGCGCCCATGATGACCACGGCCGACATGGCCATGCGCATGGACCCGGCCTACGAGGCCATCTCGCGTCGCTTCATGGAGAACCCCGACCAGCTGGCCGACGCGTTCGCGCGTGCCTGGTACAAGCTGACCCACCGCGACATGGGCCCGTACGTGCGCGGTCTGGGCTCGATGGTGCCGGCTGAGCCGCAGTTGTGGCAGGACCCGGTGCCGGCAGTGGAACACCCGCTGGTGGGTGCCGCCGACATCGCCGCCCTCAAGACCTCAATTGCCGGGTCGGGGCTGTCGGTGGCACAGCTGGTGACCACCGCGTGGGCATCGGCCGTCACGTTCCGCGGATCCGACAAGCGGGGCGGCGCCAACGGTGCCCGCATCCGCCTGGAGCCGCAGAAGAGCTGGGCGGTCAACAACCCGGCCGAGCTGGCGAAGGTGCTCGGGGTGTTCGAGGGCATTCAGGCCGAGTTCAACGCCACGGGCGACACCAAGGTGTCGCTGGCCGACCTCATCGTGCTGGCAGGTGGCGTTGGCGTGGAGCAGGCAGCCGCGGCAGCCGGGCACAGCATCGAGGTGCCCTTCACGCCCGGTCGCACCGACGCCACGCAGGAGAACACCGACCTAGTGTCGTTCGCGGTGCTCGAGCCCACCAGCGACGGCTTCCGCAACTACCTGGCCGCTGGCCAGCCGCACCCCACGGAGTTCCTGCTGGTCGACCGCGCCAACCTGCTCACCTTGAGCGCACCCGAGATGACGGTGCTGGTGGGTGGTCTGCGCGCCATCGGTGCCAACGCCGACGGCAGCAGCACCGGTGTGTTCACCGACCGGCCGGGCACGCTCACGAACGACGTCTTCGTGAACCTGCTCGACATGGGCACCGAGTGGACCGCCACCTCAGAGGCCGAGGAGGTCTTTGAGGGCCGCGACCGGGCAACGGGTGCGGTCAAGTGGACCGGCAGCCGGGTTGACCTGGTGTTCGGTTCGAACTCACAGCTGCGCGCGCTGGCCGAGGTGTACGCCTCCGCAGACGCCACAGAGAAGTTCGTGGCCGACTTCACCGCCGCATGGGTGAAGGTGATGGAGCTCGACCGCTTCGACCTGAACTAGTCGGGTCAGGTGCCCCGGGGTGGCGTGCCACCCCGGGGCCCAGCGGAATCAGGCCTCCGTCAGTTCCTCAACCTCATCGTTGACGGGACGCAGACGCACCAGTGCGTAGATGAGGCCACCCACGATCCCACCCACGAGCGGGCCGACGATGTAGATCCACAGGTGCGAGCCCTCGCCCGCGAACAGGGCCGGGGCGATGGCGCGGGCCGGGTTGTACGAGCCACCATCAATCGGACCGGCCACGGCCAGGGCGATAAAGATGAAGCCGCCGATTGCCACCGGGGCGAACGCGCCGCTCCACGGCGAGTCGTCAGTGGCCACCGAACTGATGACGATGAGAAACAGCGCAGTGATGATGATTTCGATGCCAAGGGCAGTGCCGTTGCCGATGCCGTCGGCCGGAACATTGACCATGGCCTCGCGCACCTTCTCGCCGTACAGGGCGAGGGCTGCGGCAACCGCAGCGCAGGCACCCACCACCTGGGCCAGCCAGTAGCCCAGCACCTCGCGCCATGGGAAGGCGCCACCAATCGCGAGGCCGAGCGACACGGCCGGGTTGAAGTGCCCGCCCGAGATGTGGCCGAACGCGAAGATCATGAGGCCGAGCCCCAGACCGAAGGCGGCGGCCACACCGACCGACCCGATGGCGCTTGGGTTGAGCACCGACAGGGCCACGCCGGAGAAGGCGATGAACAGGAATCCGAAGGTGCCGAGAATCTCGACGATGAAGCGTCGCTCAAATGAGGCGATCACGATTACTGCTCCTCTACGGGAAGTTGCGCCAGCAAATTGGGACACGTTCGGTTTCTCGCCGATACCGGCTTCCCCTGCACCCACCGCTGCACGTTGAGTCGGGGCACCCTGCTCCGCTAACCTCCCGCGGCCCCTGGCGGGATGCCCGAGTGGTCAAAGGGAGCGGTCTGTAAAACCGTCGGCTCTGCCTACGAAGGTTCAAATCCTTCTCCCGCCATGCACCGAAGCCCCGCGTTCACACGCGGGGCTTCGTCGTTGCGGGGGCTATTCGCCGTCGGGGATGCGGGCGATCACCAGCTTGGCGCGGGTCATCTCCATGGCTGCGGCAGCCGGACCCTCCCGGGCCTCACCCGACCCCCGCGTGCCGCCGTACGGCTGCTGGTCGGCGCGGTAGGTGGGGGTCTCGTTGATGACCACCCCGCCGTAGTCGAGCCTGCCGGCCCAGCCGATGGCGCGATCAACGCGGGCGGTGAAGATGCCT
>CAIPNN010000010.1 GCA_903866425.1 uncultured Actinomycetes bacterium | reverse complement strand
GCGCGAGGCCAAGCGCCAGGCGCAGCGCGAGTTCTCCTCTGAGCGCGCGCGCGCCGTGGCGGCCAAGATGGAGGCCACGGCGCAGCTGGACCCCGCGGATGCCCTGCCCCTGGGCTTTGTCACCAAGCTGCTGGGCGTTGCACGCCTTGTTGACGGTGCCGTGTCGGTGCGTGTGCATCCCGCCCTGGTGCCCGGCGACCACCCGCTTGCCGCCATCAGTGGTGCCGACAATGCGGTGCTGCTGGAGTCATCCACCGTGCGCCAGATCATGCTCGTCGGTCCTGGCGCCGGCGGCACCGAGACCGCATCGGCCGTGGTGAGCGACGTGCTGTCAATCCTCGGCAGCAACCCGGGCTCGTTCCTTGGTGGCGCACTTGCCGACGCCGGCCGCCCCATGGCGCCCGAGGGATCGCTCGACAGCGCCTTCTACCTGCGCCTCGACGTGGCCGATCAGCCCGGCGTGCTGGCCCGTGTGTCGTCGGTGCTGAGCGAGAGCGGCGTGTCCATTCTCACCGTGCTGCAGCGCGGTGAGGGAGAGGCCGCGCGTCTGGTGATGATCCTGCACCGGAGTCCTGAGTCGCAGGTGTTGGGCGCCATCGCTGCGCTGCGCGCCATGCCCGAGGTGCGCGACGAGCCCGTGCTCATCCACGTGGTGGGTGACGGGCAGGCGAGCGCATGAGCACCGTGCAGCGCAACCTGCCGCTCATCGAGCGCTACCGCGAGTACCTGCCGGTCACCGATGTCACACCCGTGATCAGCATGGGGGAGGGCTCCACTCCGCTGGTGCCGCTGCCCAAGCTGTCGGCCTGCCTTGAGCTCGACATCCACGTGAAGCTCGAGGGTCTGAACCCCACGGGGTCGTTCAAGGACCGCGGCATGACCATGGCCATCTCGAAGGCCGCGGAAGAGGGCGCCACGGCCGTCATCTGCGCCAGCACCGGCAATACCTCTGCTGCCGCCGCCGCATACGCCGCTCGTGCCGGCCTCACCTGCGCCGTCATCATCCCGGGCGGCAAGATCGCCCTCGGCAAGCTTGCGCAGGCGCTCATCTACGGCGCCAAGGTGCTGGCCGTTGATGGCAACTTCGACGACGCCCTGCGCATCGTGCGCGAGATGAGCGAGAAGCACCCCATCGCACTGGTCAACTCGCTCAACCCGTTCCGCCTGGAGGGGCAGAAGACGGGGGCGTTCGAGGTGATCGAGGCGCTTGGCGACGCGCCCGACGTGCTGTGCATCCCGGTGGGCAACGCCGGCAACATCTCCGCCTACTGGATGGGCTTTCAGCAGTTCCACGAACTGGGCAAGGCCGGGCGCCTGCCGCGCCTCATGGGCTTCCAGGCGGCCGGGTCGGCCCCGCTGGTGAACGGTGCAGTGGTGAAGAACCCCGAGACGGTGGCCACGGCAATTCGCATTGGCGACCCGGTGCGCGGCGATCAGGCCATGACGGCCATGAACGACTCCGGGGGCCAGGTGGATGCGGTCACCGACGAGGAGATCCTCGCCGCGTACCGCATGCTGGCCGCCCACGAGGGCGTCTTCTGCGAGCCGTCGTCAGCATCCAGCGTGGCCGGCCTCATCAAGGCGCACGCTGCAGGACGCTTCAAGAAGGGCGAGCGGGTGGTGTGCGTGCTCACCGGCAACGGCCTGAAGGATCCCGACACGGCAATCGCCCAGAGCGGGCAGGTCATCGAGATCCCCGCCGAGTTCGCCGCTGCCGAGCAGGCCCTCTATGGCTGAGCAGGAAGTGCTCACCATCACGGCCCCCGCCACCTCGGCAAACCTGGGCCCGGGGTTCGACGTGCTGGCGCTGGCCATTGACCTGGCCAACGAGGTGCTCATCGTGCGCCGCGAGGGGCCTCTCGCAGTGCATGTTGAGGGCGAAGGCGCCGACGAGGTTCCGGCCAACGCCGACAACCTCTTCTGCCGGGCGCTCGCCAGCGGCATCGGCAGCCTCGACGGCCTGGAGATCACCTGCCGCAATCGCATCCCGTTCGGTCGCGGGCTGGGATCATCTGCCGCCGCCGTGTGTGCCGGGCTTGTGGCTGCCAATGCGCTTGGCCACCTGCGCTGGTCGCCCAGCGACATCCTGGCCCGCGCCATCGAGTTCGAGGGGCATGGCGACAACGCCGCGGCCTGCCTCGACGGCGGCATCACGGCGTTGGTGCCGGGCCCGCGTGCGCTTCGCGTGCAGCCGCCCGACGGCCTTGCGCTCGTCGTGGTCATCCCCGAGGTGAAGGTGTTCACCGACGAGGCCCGCGACGCCATGCCGCAGCAGGCATCCATCGCCGACGCCGCCAATGGCATCTCGGCCACCGCCGGCCTGCTTCTCACCCTGGAGCGCGGCTACCTCGACGAGTTGCCGGAGTTCCTCATGCAGGATCGCCTGCATGAGCCCTACCGCGGCCCCCTGTGCCCGGGGCTTGACGCCCTGAAGGCGCTCGACGTGAGCGGCCTTCTCGGTGTGACCGTTTCGGGATCAGGCCCCAGCATGCTGCTGTGGGTGGAGGCATTGAAGGCCGGCGACGTCGCTGTGGCGGCGCGCGATGCGCTTGCCGGTGTCGGCGTGTCGGCTGAGGTGCGTGTGGAGCGCGTGGCCCCCACGGGCATCCGCGCCCGGTGGGAAGGCCTCGAGTCCACCCGCCTTTCCCGCACG
>CAIPNN010000009.1 GCA_903866425.1 uncultured Actinomycetes bacterium | reverse complement strand
TCCCGACAGCGGTTGGCCCGACCGGGCCCGCAGGGGCCACAGGGGCCCAAGGCGCCCCGGGTCCTGCCGGTCCCGTGGGGGATACGGGAGCGCAGGGAGCAGCCGGTGTGGCGGGGCCTGCTGGGCTGAGCTACGGCTTCAGCGCACAGGGCGCCCCGACAAACTCTGTGACGGGCTGCAACACGGTCGACCTCGTAACCGCCGTGATCTCTCCTACAGCCACGTCCCGGGTCTGGGTTTCGGGCCAGGCCCGGCTGACGGCCGACGCCCCAGCGGCAGCCCGGCTTGTGGCTGATATTCGCCTAGAGGGCACCACCCTGGGTGCGCCCGATACGGGTGCCCCCTACCCCCTCAGTGCCGGCGCTGAGGTGCAGTACACCTTCAATGGAATCGCGTACCTCGGCGGGAGCCCAGTTGATCTAGTGCCTGGGAGCTACAACATCCGCCTGCGCCTTGAGGAAACGGCCGGGGCTGGCTCATGTTCAGGCCCGGCCTATGCCACGGTCACCGCAACCGGTGCAGGCATGACCGTGCTGTTTGTCGGCACCACCCAGTAGGGCCGCGCCGGGCAGCTAGTCGAGCGGCGGGTACTCGATGACCTCGCTGAAGTGCACGATGGTCACCTCGTCGTCGAGGTCGATGGGGCGCGAGTAGATGTGGGCGAGGAACTGCTGAATGTCCTCCACCAGGCGGAACTCGGGGTTGTCGCGCTCGATCTCGCGCTGGGTGAGGTCGCCCACCTTCTTGACGGTGACCTCGTCGATGATCGCGGTGAAGAGGCGCTGCCGCGGGCCGTGCCGGTGGCCCACCGTCACCCACACCAACTGGCCGCGGTCGTACTTGGAGCGCTTGTCGCCCAGACGGATGGTTGCTGTCTTACGGCCCCTGCGCAGCTGGTCGATGAACAGCGGCGAGTAGAAGTTGAGTGCGTACATGCTCAGGCCACCGCAGCAATACGCGCGCGGGCCGGAGCATCGGCGACGACCATCCAGCCGTCGGCGCTGAGGTCGCGCACCCGGCGGCGCGCGGCGCGGATGATGGCCTTCTCGCCGTCGTGGGTGATGAGCGCCTCGGCGTCTTCGAGCGGCACCAGCTTGACGTTCTCCACCTCATCAACTGAGAACGTGCTGGGGGATCCCGCGCGATAGAGCATGAGGAAGAACTCGACGCTCTTGCTCACATGGCCCTTCTCAGACTGCGCCCAGAACTTGTACGAGATGGTGCCGAGCGCCTCGATGACCAGACCGGTGAAACCGGCCTCCTCGCGCATCTCACGGATCGCGGCCTCGGCGCCGTTCTCACCGGGCTCAAGGCGCCCCTTGGGCAGCCCAACCACGTCGCCACCAGGCACCTTGATGAGCGGCACGAGCAGGCGGTCGCCCACGGGGATGAGCAGCACCCCACCGGCCGAACGCTCGTGTCGCAAATTGCGCATTCAGCGATGCTACGCGCGGCCTCGGCGTGGGCCAAACGCATTTGGATGCACAGAACGCGCGGGGCGCCGCCGCCCATGGCGGCTGGCACCCCGCGGTGTGTGCCTAGGCCAGGCCGACCTCGTCGCAGAGGTACACGTCCTGGATGGCGTTGAGCAGCTCGACGCCTTCCTTCATGGGGCGCTGGAATGCCTTGCGGCCGCTGATGAGGCCGGCCCCGCCGGCACGCTTGTTGACCACCGCGGTGTACACCGCGTCGTGCAGGTCGTTGGAGCCCGATGCGCCGCCCGAGTTGATGAGCGGGATGCGGCCCATGTAGCAGTGGGCCACCTGGTAGCGGGTCATGTCGATGGGGTGATCGGTCATGAGCTCGGAGTACATGCGCGGGTCGCTCTTGCCGAACTTGAGGGTGTCGAAGCCAGAGGCAGCCGTGTCGGGAGCCTTCTGCTTGATGATGTCGGCCTCGATGGTCACGCCCAGGTGG
>CAIPNN010000008.1 GCA_903866425.1 uncultured Actinomycetes bacterium | reverse complement strand
GTCAACTTCAAGGTGCGCATCCTCGACGAGGGGCATGGCACGGAGGCCACGACACGGGTGCTCATCGACTCGACTGATGGCACATCGACCTGGTCCACCATGGGTGTGAACCAGAACGTCATCGCCGCGGCGTGGGACGCCCTGGTGGACAGCTTCGACTACGGCGTGCGCCGTGCGGGTATTCCGAGCGGCGCCGGGGCGCGGGAGGCGTGAGCGCGGTTGACGTAATCCCGCTCGCGCGGCCCGTCATCGGCGACCGCGAGCGCGAACTTGTTGATGAGGTGCTCCGCTCGCGGCAGTTGTCGCTGGGCCCGACGGTCACGAAGTTCGAGCAGATGTGGGCCGACCGCCTCGGCACCAAGCACGCCGTGGCATGTTCGTCGGGTACCGCCGGGCTGCACTGCTGCCTGCATGCCCTGGGCATCGGGCCGGGCGATGAGGTCATCACCTCGTCGTTCTCGTTCGTGGCGTCCGCCAATGTCATCCTCTACACGGGCGCGACGCCGGTGTTCGCCGACGTTGACCCGCTCACGTTCAACATGGATCCGGCGGCGGTCGAGGCGGCCATCACACCCCGCACCAAGGCGATCCTCATCGTCGACATCTTCGGCTATCCGGCGGAGGTTCCGGCCCTCATCGAGATCGCCGAGCGCCATGGCCTGGGCATCGTCGAAGACGCCTGCCAGTCGATCGATGGCGATTACAACGGCAAGAAGCTCGGCACGTTCGGCCACCCGGCGGTGTACGGCTTCTACGCCAACAAGCAGCTCACCACGGCAGAGGGTGGGGTCATCCTCACCGACTCCGATGAGCTCTACACGCAGCTGAAGAGCCTCACCAATCAGGGCCGCTCTGACGACGGCGCATGGCTCGTGCATTCGCGCCTCGGCTTCAACTACCGGCTGTCCGACGTGCACGCCGCAATCGGCATCGCGCAGATCGAGCGGCTCGACTGGATGCAGGACGCCCGGGCCCGCATCGCGGGTATGTACCAGGAGCGCATGGCGAGCATCGACGGCGTCACGCCGATGTACGAGGGGCCGCAGCGCCGCTCATGGTTTGTCTACGCGCCGCGCCTTGATGCCGACCTCGACCGGGACCGCATCATCGGTCGCCTCGAGGCCGAGGGCGTCTCGGCCAAGCCGTATCTCCCGTGCATTCACCTGCAGCCGTACTACCGCGAGGCGCATGGGCACGCCCCGGGCGAGCTGCCGATCACAGAGGCCATCAGCGCGTCAACCATCGCCCTGCCATTCTTCTGCGAGATGACAGACGATCAGGTGGACCGGGTATGTCAGGCAATGGAGCGGGCGATCAAGGCGGAGCGGGGGGCATGACCGAGGGCGCGTCACGCCTCTGGGGCGGCCGCTTCGCGGGCTCCTCCGCCGAGGCGTTTGACGCACTGAACGCCTCGCTGCCGGTTGACCAGCGGCTGTGGCGTGAGGACATCCGGGGCTCGCGGGCGCACGCGGCGATGCTGGGCGCGCAGGGCATCATCAGTTCAGAGGACGCCGCAGCGATCGACGCGGGGCTCGCCGCCATCGAAGCGGAGATGGAGTCGGGCGCCTTCGTGTTTCAGCCCGGCGACGAGGACATCCACACCGCTGTTGAGCGTCGCCTCACGGAGATCGCCGGTGATGCGGGTCGGCGCCTGCACACCGGCCGCAGTCGCAACGATCAGGTGATCACCGACACGCTGCTGTGGATCCGCGAGCACGGCACAGCACAGGCGGCCGCCCTCAAGGCGCTCGCCGAGGCGCTCATCGCACGCGCCGGCGAGCATCTCGACACGCTGGTGCCGGGGTACACCCATCTGCAGCGGGCGCAGCCCGTGCGGCTGGCGCATCACCTGCTGGCGTACGCGTGGATGCTCGACCGCGATCACCGCCGCCTCATGTTTGCCGTCGAGAGTGCGGGGGAGAGCCCCCTCGGCAGCGGCGCACTCGCCGGGTCGGGGTTCGATATCGACCGGGCCGCCACGGCCGATGCACTCGGGTTCGACCGCATCTCGCCCAACAGCATGGATGCCGTGGGGTCCCGCGACGCCCTCGTCGACTATCTGGCGTTCGCCGCCCAGCTCGGCGTGCATCTCTCGCGCCTCGGTGCGGAGTTCGTGTGGTGGTCGACCGAAGAGGTCGGTTTCGTGGTGCTTGACGACGCCTACGCATCCGGCTCGTCGATGCTGCCGCAGAAGAAGAACCCCGACGCAGCCGAACTGGCCCGTGGCAAAGCTGCGCGCCTGTCAGCCGACCTGCAGGGCCTTCTTGGGGCCCTGGCAGGCCTGCCGCTTGCGTACAACAAGGACCTCCAGGACGACAAGCATTTTGTGTTTGACGCGGCCGACACGCTCGACCTGCTGCTGCCGGCAATGACCGGAATGGTGGCCACGGCCGACTTCCGTGCCGACGCCATGACCCGGGCGGCCGGCCAGGGATTCCTCGCCGCCACCGATCTTGCAGATCACCTGGTGCGGCAGGGGTGGCCGTTCCGCAAGGCGCACGAGGCCGTGGGCGCACTTGTGCGCGTGTGCGGCGACCGCGGCGCGGGCCTGGCTGATGCGTCAACTGCCGACCTGGCCGCTGCGGGCCTCGAGGGTATTGACGTGCCCGAGCTCACGGCCCTCGCCTCGGTGGAGACGAAGGACGTTCCGGGCGGCACCGCCCGGGCGCGGGTGCAGCAGCAGCTCGACGAGATCGCCAAGCGGGTTGCTGCCTGGTGAGTGGGCGGCGCGCCCGTCCTGTCGCCACGGAGTTCTTCAACCGGCGACCCGAGGACGTGGCCGCCGACATCATCGGGTGCACCATCTCCTTTGGCGGCGCCGGAGGGGTCATTGTGGAGGCCGAGGCCTACGGTCAGCGCGACCCGGCGTCGCATTCGTTCAGGGGTGAGACGCCCCGCTGTCGATCGATGTTCGGCCCCCCGGGCACCATCTACGTGTACCGCACCTACGGCCTGCACTGGTGCCTGAACCTCGTCACCGAGCCCGAGGGAGTGGGGGCCGCGGTGCTCATCCGTGCCATCGAGCCCACCCATGGGGTGGATCGGATGCGGGCGCGTCGGGCCGGGATCGACGACGACCGCCTGCTGTGTGGAGGCCCCGGGCGTCTCACGCAGGCCCTCGCCGTGGACGACTCAATCGACGGTCTCTCGCTTGCCGATGCGGGGCTCACCATCGGCGAGCGCACCGCGCAGTTGGACGTTGTGGGCGTGCCACGCATCGGTATCTCGCAGGCGACTGAGCTTCCGTGGCGTATGGTGGCCCGCGGTTCCCGCTATCTCTCGCGACCGATCCCCAGGAGCAGCGCAGCATGAGCACCGATGACCTGCTTGCCCGCGCGGTAGACGTCCAGCCGCCCGGCGAACTCCAGAAGCGGCTGGCCGAGGGCACACCGCTGCGCGTGAAGCTCGGGGTTGACCCGACCGCGCCGGATATTCATCTGGGCCATGCCGTGGTGCTCGGCAAGCTGCGCGAGTTTCAGGAGGCCGGGCACACCGCTGTGCTCATCATCGGCGACTGGACGGCGCGGGTGGGTGACCCCTCGGGACGCAGCAGCACGCGCCCCATGCTGTCGGCAGACGAGATTGAGGCGAACGCCGCCACGTATCAGGAGCAGGCCTTCCGCATCCTCGACCCCGACCGCACGGAGGTGCGTCGAAACGGGGAGTGGTTTGCGGACATGGGCCTTGAGCCGCTGTTCCGGCTCGCAGCGAGTGCCACCGTCAATCAGTTGCTGCGCCGCCGCGACTTCGCCGAGCGCATGGACGACGATCGCCCCATCTCGGTGCTCGAGCTGCTCTATCCGCTCATGCAGGCGTACGACTCGGTGATGCTGAAGGCCGATGTGGAGTTGGGCGGTACCGACCAGCTGTTCAACCTGATGCTCGGGCGCGAAGTGCAGCAGGCCTACGGGGAGCGCCCGCAGGTGGCCATGACGCTGCCCATCCTCCCGGGTACCGACGGCGTGCGGCGTATGAGCAAGAGCACCGGGAACTACATCGGGGTGACAGAGGCGCCGGAGGAGCAGTTCGGCAAGGTCATGAGCGTTCCGGACGCCCAGATGGAGGAGTTCTACCGGCTGCTGTTCCCAGGTGAGCCCGGACCCACCGGGCACCCCGGCGACGAGAAGCGTCGTCTCGGGCGCCTTGTTGCGGAGCGTTTTCATGGCGCAGGGGCAGGGGAGAGCGCCGAGGCCCACTTCGACCGTCTGTTCAAGGACCGCGCGGCCCCGGACGAGGTTCCCGAGGTGCAGGTGCCCGCAGGCCCCGTGCATATGCCGGCGCTGCTCGTGGACTCCCTCGGCGTGGGCTCACGGAGCGAGGCCCGCCGCATGCTTACTCAGGGTGGTGTGAGCGTGGATGGCGATCCCCTCGGCGATCTGGACGTTGATGCCGCGATGCTGGATGGGCGTATCGTGCGAGCGGGCAAGAAGCGTTTTGCCCGCATCCGCGTCGCCTGATCGAGTCCTTCCCGAAATTCGCTGATGTTTCCCCGCTCGTAGCGATGTTTGGGCGCGACCGATCCCCTTGCAATGGGGTGTACGGATCGCCATGATCCCCGACCGGTCCGGTGAGTGCTTCGGCACTGCAGTACATCGGACGCGGCCCCTTGTGCCCGCCCTCGCACTGCTGTATCGTGCGCGGTCTGGCCATATGGCCGGGGATCTTCGGATCCAAGTCCCTTTACAATCGATTTCGCCTGCATTTCACCGCGTACGTGACGGCCAGCCGGCCGGCGTGGTGCGATCAGTCGTGATCGTGGAAGGGCGCCCCGTCCGGGGCCCGATCCTTGAAAACTGAACAGCGCGCATCAACTTCCGATTCCCAATGGAATCGAGGAGTGATGGCCAAGGAAAGGATATGGACCCGTCAAACGCTTCGATCGGCGTGAGCCGAAGAGAAGCGCGAGACCAGGAACCTTGTCATCCTCGTGATGACGGGAACCTCCAAGTTCGGTCAGCTCAGATCCCTCGGGATCCGGCCTGACCAAATGCATTTGTCATGGAGAGTTTGATCCTGGCTCAGGACGAACGCTGGCGGCGTGCTTAACACATGCAAGTCGAACGAGAAAGCACTTCGGTGCGAGTACAGTGGCGAACGGGTGAGTAACACGTGGGCAACCT
>CAIPNN010000007.1 GCA_903866425.1 uncultured Actinomycetes bacterium | reverse complement strand
TCGACGGTGCCGCCGAAGTGCAGAAGAAGATCAGCGAGCTGCAGACCCAGATCGACGCGATCGACCAACAGGTGGCTGCAGCGCCCAGCGATCAGCAGGATGCGCTACGCGCCTCGCTCGCACCACAACGGCAGCTACTGGTCGACCAGCAGGCGGTGTTCCGTCAGCGGCTCGACCAGATCCAGGTGGACGCCTCGGTGCAGAGCGGCAGCGCCCAACTGGTGCGCCCCGCCATCACCCCCACCTCACCCGCGGAGCCGAATCCGCTGCGCACCCTTGCGCTCGCGATCATCGTGGGTCTGCTGCTGGGCCTGGGTGCCGCGTTCCTTGCCGACTACCTGGACGACTCGGTGAACACCGCCGAGGATCTCGAGCGTGCCAGCGGCGGCCTGCCCGTGCTGGGCGCCGTGCCGCAGGACAACCCGCCCGACAACCGACCCATAGCCATCAGCCTGCCGAAGGACCTCGCCGTGGAGGCCTACCGCGGCCTGCGCACCTCGGTGCAGTTCCTCACCATGGACCGCAACATCAAGGTGGTGCAGGTCACCAGCCCGCTGCCCGGCGAAGGCAAGACCACCACCGCCGCCAACCTGGCCGTGCTGCTGGTGCAGGCCGGCAAGCGCGTGGTGCTGGTGGACGCCGACCTGCGCAAGCCCCGCGTGCACGAGATGTTCGTGGTGGACCCCAGCAAGGGCCTCACCACCGCCCTGTTGGGCTCGGCCCCCGAAGTGGTGATGCAGAAGGTGGAAGTGGGCGACGACCGCCTGCACCTGCTCACCTCGGGCTCCATCCCCGCCAACCCCAGCGAACTGCTCGGCAGCAACCGCATGCGCAGCCTGCTGGGCGCGCTGCGCGACGAGTTCGACATCGTCATCGTCGACGCCCCGCCGGTGCTGCCCGTCACCGACGCCGTGGTGCTGTCGGGGCTCACCGACATGGTGATCCTGGTGACCAAGGCACATCAGACCACCGACCGCCAGGTGCGCGAAGCCGTCGGCCTGCTGGCACGCGCCGGCGCCACGCTGGGCGGCACCGTGCTGAACAAGGTTGACATGCGCAAGAGCCGCTACGGGTACGGATACGGCCAGCGATACGGCTACCGCCGTTACGGTTACGGCGGCTACGGCCACGACGCGAAGACACCCAAGCCGAAACGACCGGAGAAGGTGGCCTGATGTCAGACCTTGCGGCGAGGATTCGATTGATTCAGCGCCGCTTGGTACGCGGCCAGCAACAGCTCACGACGAGCGGCGTCGAGCCGCTGGTCGGCCGCCACCACGTCCTCGGGCGACGCGCTCTCGACGACGTAGCCGGCAGCCCGCAGGATGGTGCCACGGGGCAGCAGGCAGGCCTTCTCGATGGCCACGATGTCGTCGAGCCGCGGCTCCACCTCGCCGGTGGCCCACCGGCTGATGGTGTTCTGCGCCACGCCGAGCTGCTCGGCGAGCTCGGTCTGCGTGAACCGACCCGTGTACGCCCGCCGGATGGCACGAGCGAGATCGCTGCGCGTGGGAGCCGACGCGCTCGCCACCACCGCGCGGCTCTGCGTAGCTCTGGTCCGGGCAGGCACGAAAACAGTCTATGTTTCGCGCGCCCCCGGGTTCGACAGCGAATGCTCCCCCGGCTTGCGGCCGTACTGCTGCTCGCGTCGGGTGGCTTGTTCGTCGGTGGTGTGGCCATGCCGACGCCCGTGAGCGCGGTCGCACCGGCCGGAGCCACCCGCTACGTTCCCATCGCTCCCACCCGCGTGGCCGACACCCGGCCGGGCCTCGCGTTCGGTTTCACCATGCCGGCGCTGAACACCTACCGGGTGCCGGTGACCGGTCTGGCAGGCGTGCCACTCGACGCCACCGCCGTAGTGGTGTCGGTGACCGCGATGGCCGCCGCCGGCGCCGGCTCGGTGGCCGTCTACCCGGCCGGCGACGACGCTCCCACGGAAGCCGACGTGGTGGTGGACGTCGCAGGGCAGAGCATCACGAACACGGTGCACGTGCTGGTGGGCATCGGCGGTGCCATCGAGCTGAAGCGCTCGGTGGCCGTGTACCTGGGCGTCGACGTGATCGGTGCCTACGTACCCGTGGCCGACCCCGTGGCGGCCGGTCGCATGGTGATGCCCGCCTCCGCACTGCGCATCGCCAGCGCCGTGCCCGTGGCCGCCGGTGCCGAGATCGCGTTCGACCTGGCGTCCAAGGGCGTGCCCACCGACGCCACCGGCGTGCTGGTGGCCATCAACTCGCAGCGGTCGGGCAAGGGCATCTGGGCCGTGTACCGCCACGGCACCCGCCGCCCCACCACCGCCACGCTCACCATCGACACCGTGGGCCAGTCGCGCAGCAACCAGACCATCGTGCCGTTGAACGGCACCAGCCCGATCATGCGCATCTACACCTCGGGCGGCGGCGCCGTGTCGGTGGACGTGCTCGGTTGGTTCACCGGCGCGTCGGCCACCCCTTCCACCGACGGCCTGTTCATCCCCACCGCACACCGCCGCCAACTCGACACCCGCATCGGCCGCAGCTTGCCGCCGTTCGGACCCGCCACGTTCGAGTTCCCCACCGGCACCACCGAGTCGGTGATGGCCGTCGTGGGCAACGTGTGGACCGCCGACAGCTGGGCCCCGGGCAACGTACGCGCCACGCCCGCCGGCACCGCCGTGCCGGCCATCACCATCGCCGGCATCACCACGGCCCGCGCCTCCACCGCGAACCACTTCCTGGCCCGCGTCAGCAGCCGCGGCATCGCCGTCACCACCAACGCCGGCGCACACATGATGATCGACGTGGCCGGCTGGTACCTGGGCACGCCGCCCACCGCCACCCTCACCCGCGTCACCAACCGCACGTTCGCACCCACCAAGGTGACACAGGTGCGCTGGACCGACGCCGGCGGCACGAAGGTGCGCGACGTGCGCACACCTGCCACTTCGGCCGACCAGAACCTGGACCGCATCGCCGACCTCGGCCTCGGCGCCGCCTACAAGGATCACTCCACGCTCGGCCAGCGCGGCAACGTGATGATCTTCGGACACCGCACCCTGCGCGGCGCGATGTTCCGCTACCTGCACACGGTGAAGCTGGGCGCGGTGTTCTCGCTGCGGGGCGCCGACGGTCACTGGTACCACTACCAGGTCACCCACGTGGGCGTCACGTCCCCCACCTACACCAGCATCGCTCGCCTGGCCGGCGCCTACCCGCCCGCCACGGCACAGCTGGTGGCGTGCTCGAAGCTGAACGGCCTGCCCACCAGCCTGCAGTACCGCATCGTGGTGACCGGCCGGCTGATCGGCGTCAGCTGACACCGATCAGCTGGTGCTGCTCGGTCGACGCCAGTCGCCGTTGGTGGCGCGGTGCACCGGTGCACTGTGCACCGACGCGACGAAGGCGCACCCACCGGACCCGGTGACGGGGGTCGGACAGATGCGCCTTCGAGGCGTGAAGAACGAGGTGATCAGGCAGCAGCGCGACGGCGTGCGGCGAACGCCACACCCGCAGCACCGAGCAGCGCAGCAAGGCCGCCGAGGCGCAGCAGCGAGCTGGGCTCGCCACCGGTGGCCGGAAGTCCGCCACCGCTGGACACCGTGATCGAGAAGGCAGCGCTCACGAAGCCGCCGCTCACCGAGGTGACCACCGAACCGGTGCACACACCGTTCGGCGTACCGGCCGGCACGCGGATGGTGGCCGAGAACGTGCCCGCGCCGCTGGCCGTGGTGGTGCCCACCTGGCGCGTGGTGCCAGCACAGGTGAGGAACATCGTGACGGGCGCACCGGCATCGGCACCATCACCCGACACCGTGACCGGGCCACCGGAGGCGACCTGGGAGGTGGAGGTGGTGAGCGAGAGGTCGGCCACCGGATAGGCGGCGTTGGCCACTGCGGGAACTGCGAGCAGGGCGACGAACCCGGCCATGAATGCTGCGATCCTCTTCATACGAATATCCTAATCGTGGATGAAGCCGCAGTCCACCTTTCTGTCACACCCTTTTCGAATGGTGGTGTGGGCATTTGCCCTGGTCGGCGGCCTCGTCGGTGTGTTCGCCGGCCAATCGCCCACCGGACTGTGGCTGCTCGACGCGGTCATCACCTTCGCGTTCGGTGTCGTGGTGGTGCTCGCGGCCAGCCGCGCGCACAGTTGGGCACTGCTGTTCGCGCTCGCCCCAGCCGCCCTGCTGGTGGCCGGCGGATGGGGCATCGTGGGCATCATCGCCACCGCCACCGTGGCCGTCGCGCTCGCCGCGGCACCCGAATCGTTCCGCCACTCGCGGTGGCGTCCGCCGTTCGGCGCCCTTGCCGGCGTGGCCCTGTTGGTCACGTTCGCGCAGCTCGACGACAAGGGCTTCACGTTCACCTCGGCGCTGTGCGCCGCATTCGGCGTGGGTGCGGTGTGCTGGTCGGGGTGGCGCGGCAGCCCGCGCACCACGCGCCGCCGTTGGCGCACCCCTCTGCTGCTCGGCGGCGTGGCGGTGGCCGCCGTGGTGGGGCTCACCCTGCTGGGCGCCAGCCAGGCCCGGTGGCACGCCGAGTTGGCCGAGCAGCACCTCGACGACGCGTTCCGGTACGCCCGCGATGGCGACCGCGACCAACTGCAGCAATCACTGCGCGCCGCCGGCACCGAACTGCAGCAGGCGCGCAACTGGGTGGACGCATGGTGGACCATGCCCGGCCGCGCGGTGCCCGTGGTGAGCCAGAACATCCGCGTCACCAGCGACACCCTCGCCGTGGTGGCCGACGTGGTGGCCGAGCTAGAGCCCGCCGCCGACCTGGCCGACCTCGACGGACTCGCCGTCAGC
>CAIPNN010000006.1 GCA_903866425.1 uncultured Actinomycetes bacterium | reverse complement strand
CGGCTTGACGCCTGCCTCGATGGCCGCGGTGGCATTCGCGACGACGCATCATCTGCGCTCGCGCGTGCCCGCCGCGATATCGCGGAACTTCGCCGTCAGGCACAGGAGGTGCTCCGCGAGGTGGCCGCCGAGGCCAAGCCGCATCTGCAGGAGGGGTTCATTACCGAGCGCGGCGGCAGGCCCGTGCTGGCCGTCAAGGCGTCATCGCGGTCGGCGGTGCCGGGAATCGTGCACGACTCGTCAGACTCGGGCGGCACGCTGTTCGTTGAGCCGCTCGCCGTGGTTGAGGCCAGTAACCGGGTGCGCGAGGCCGTGGCCCGCGAGCGCGAGGAACTCGGGGTCATCCTTGGCCAGCTCACCGCGTTGGTGGACGAGCACGGGTACGCGCTCGACGAGGCCACCGAGGCGCTGGCCCAGATCGACCTGTGCCTGGCACGCGGGTCGCTGTCGCGGGCATGGCGTGGCGCGCCGGTCGAAGAGGGGGAGCCGCTGCTGGTGGCGGCGCGTCATCCGCTGCTCGACCCTGGCACGGCCGTTCCCATCAATCTCGACCTCGAGGGTATCCGCTCGCTGGTGGTGAGCGGCCCCAACACGGGCGGCAAGACGGTGTCGCTCAAGACACTTGGGCTGTTCGCGCTGCTGCACCAGTGCGGCCTTCAGCCCCCGGCCGACCGCGTGCGCCTGCCCGTGTTCGATGCCGTCATCGCCGACATCGGCGACGACCAGAGCATCACCGAGAGTCTGTCCACGTTCTCCGCGCACGTGCGCACACTCATCGGGGTGCTGGATGACGCCGGCGCCAGGTCGCTGGTGTTGCTCGACGAAGTGGGGGCGGGCACCGACCCGGCTGAAGGTGCCGCCATCGCGCAGGCGGTGCTGGGTGACCTGCGCGACCGGGGCACGTTGGTGCTCGCCACCACTCACTCGCCCGAGGTGAAGTCGTGGGCCGTCAGCACGCCGGGGGCGGCCAACGCCGCCGTGGGGCTCGACCCCGACACCCTTGCGCCCACGTACTCACTGGTGGTGGGCGAGCCGGGCGGGTCGCACGCCATTGGCATCGCCGAGCGCCTTGGCATGCCGGCGTCGGTGCTCGACCGCGCCCGTGCCGCCATGGGCCCCGAGCGCAGCGCGCTGCTGGGCCTCACCGAAGACGCCGAGCGTGCCCGGGCCGAGGCTGAGCGTGACCGTGCTGCTGCTGCTGAGGCCCGTGCGGTTGCCGAGCGCGAGCGCAAGGAGGCCGAGCGTCAGCGCGAGAAGCTGCGCGCAAAGGCCGACGACGAACGTGCGCGCATGCGGGCCGAGGCCGAATCCGAGCTCATCGCCCTGCGCCAGGACCTGGCAGTGCTGCGCAAGGAGATCGCCGCCGGCAAGCGGCTCGAAGATCGCGACCGGCGCTCGGTTGACCGCCAGCGCGACCGCGACAGGCGCCTTGGCGCGGCCGACGACGTGGCACGCCGTGCCGCTGATCGTCTTGCCGGGCTCACCGAACCGGTCGCGCCCGAGCGCGCGCCTGAGGTGGGCGAGCACGCCGTTGATGTGGCCCTGGGCGTGCGCGGTGTGGTGCTGTCGATCGAGGGCGACATGGCTGAGCTGCAGGGGCCGTCAGCACGCGTGCGCGTGCCGCTGTCGCGCCTGGCGCCCGATCTCACACCGGCGGCGACCGCTGCGCCCGCGCCCAAGGCCGAGGTGCGCCCGGTGATGGAGGCCATCTCCCGCGATGTGGATGTGCGCGGCCAGCGGGCCGAGGCCGCGCGCCGCGCGGTGCGCGATCACATCGACATGGCGGCACAGGCGGGGCTCGAGTCGGTGCGTGTGGTGCATGGCCGCGGAACCGGTGCCTTGCGAGCGGCCATTGATGAGGAGCTGGCCGCCCACCCGCTGGTGAAGTCGCGCGAGCTTGCCCCGGCGGCCGAGGGTGGCGACGGCGCCACCGTCGCGTCGCTTTAGATCACCGGGCGAACGCGGCGCAGACGGGCCATTGGCCCGGTCCCCACTTCACGAACAACAGGGCAGCGCGGTAGTCCTGCTCGGCCTCGCTGGCCTTGGCCGGGTCGCCCTTGCCGCCCATGGCCTCCCAGGTGGAGGTCATGAACTGGTACTTGCCGCGGAACTGACCGCCGCCGCCAATCGACTTGGGGTTGCCGCCGCTCTCGCACGACGCGATGCGGGCGAGCACGGCGGGGGAGGGGCCACCGGGCACGGCGGGCCACGCGCCACCCGCCGGCGTGCCCGCGGTGGTATCGGCCGCAGTGACAGGTGTAGATGCTCGGGCCTTCGATTTGGCCGCGACGCGTGCCGCCTTGGCTTCGATACGGGCAAGCGACGCCTTCGCCGCGCGCAGGGCCGCAGCCCGCTCGTTGCGAAGTGACACGAGCTCGTCGCGCTTGGCCCGGGCCTCCTTCGCGGCAGCAGCAGCGTCGTCGCGATCGCGGGTGCGGGCCGCCACAAGACGAGCCACCTCGACGCGGTCGGACTTCAGGCGCCCGACAAGCGCCGCATCTTCCTGTGCGATGCGCTCCTGGTCTGCGGCGTCCGATGCCACCGCGCTGAGGTTGCCGCCCGACAACAGCAGGGTGACGAGCGGGTCGGTGTCGCCGTCGCGGTAGAGGTCGCGCAGCCGGCGCGCGAGCAGCGCCTGACCGGCCCGGTGCGCGGCCGCACGGCGGTCGAGCGCGGGCTGGACGGCCGCAAGGCGCGTGCGGGCCTCCGCAAGGCGCCGCGCCGCATCGGCTTCAGCCGCCCGTGCAGCGGGGATGGCGGTGTTGGCGGCGATGACCCGCTGCTCCAGCACACGGATGCGCGAGCGTGCGGAATCGTCGCCCGGCACCCCGAGGGTGATGGACGTGAGCGCGATGCCCATGAGGGTCGCGGTTGCGATGGCGAGTGGTGCGCGCATCGGGATTGAGGAACTTCGGTCGGCGGCCCGTGTGGACCGCCGACCGGGCCATATTCGGCCCCGCGGGCATCAGCCCTGCGGCAGCTCTCCGATGTTCCTCAGCACGCCGACCTCGGGGGCCATGGTGCGGAATGCGTCGTCCTTCTGGAGGACGCCCACGGTGAACACCGGGACCTCCGCCATGCGGGACAGCATTGATGCCGCATCGCGCGAGCGCGGGACGGCCTTGAAGCAGGAGACCAGGACGGCGTCAACGCCGCCCTCTTCCACGCGACGGAGCGGACCGGGCCAGAGGGGGTCAATGACCTCCACGGTCCAGCCGGCCTCGGTGAGGGCTGCAACCGCGGCGTCAGTGCCGGGGAAGCGAACCTTGCCCTCCTTGTTGAGGACCTCGTCGGTGGGAACGGTGACAAGAAGAAGATTAGGCATGGCGGGCAGGCTAGACATTGGGGCCCATTGCCCGCCCGGTCATACGGCCCTGATGCAACGGGTTGAATGGTTCGAGTGCGTTCCCCATGCAACGAACTCCGCCCGCGTGTAGATTTACCTCCAACGCGTCAAGGACGCCGAACCAATCACACTCCGCCCGCTGACTCAGGGAGATCCACCTGATGGCCGTGAAAGCCTCTGACATCCCCGATATGCCGACGCTTCAGGCGATCGGCAATCGCCGTAGTTACCGGTACTACGACCCCACCAAGACGGTCGAGGACTGGAAGATCGACACCATGCTCAACGCCGCGCGCTTCGCGTCGTGTCAGGGCAACATCAACTGCACCGAGGCCGTGGTCGTCACCAAGGACTCCGAGCTCTGGGACGACATCGAAGAGTGCGTCTCCGGCTTCAACGTGCAGATCATCAACCAGTCGTCGCACCTGATCTTCTGGTTCACCAACCTCAACGCTTGGTACGGCCGTGCCATCGACGGTCTTTCGACCCTCGCGATGTCGGGCGCCCTCACCAAGTACCACGGCTGGAACTACGAGTTCTCGATGACGCAGACCATTCCGCGTCTGATGAGCTTCCCGGTTGAGCGCACCGACCAGCTGCTCCGGTTTGAGACCGGTCAGCACGTCGCACAGTCGCTGCTCGCCGGCCAGGCTCTGGGTGTCGGTTCCATCCTCATCGCCTTCGGCCGCAAGCCGGGCGGTATTCAGGAGGCCTTTGGCCTTCCGAAGCACTACAGCTTCACGTGGGGCCACGCTGTCGGTTACCCGCTCGAGGACGCCGCCGCTGGTGGTCAGCGTGTGCGCCTGAAGTTCGAGTCGCTCTTCAACAACGAGCGCATGGGCAACCCGCGCCACATGGCTGACGGCCTCGAGGACGCGCTTCGCGAGAAGGGCCTCATCCAGGAGCAGGCACCGATTCCGGGCCGCTTCGAGGAGATCGACAAGCTCTCCGAGCAGTTCGGCCGTGACCCGGGCGTCATCTCGTGGCCCGAGAAGGACATCAAGCGCCTCATGGCTGACGATGACTGGGACTTCGGCCCCAACATCAAGGCCCGCGCCCAGTACCTGCTCGAGAACGAGGACCTTCCCGAGTACCCCGAGGAGGTCCTCGAGACCTTCCGCAAGATCATGACCGAGCACGGCATCGACACGTCGAAGCTGCTGCCCGACAGCTAGTCACCGAACCAGTTCGCTGGTTTGCGAGAGCCCCGTCGCCTCACGGCGACGGGGCTCTCGTCGTTTTGCACCCCGCGCCGACTAGTCTCGGCCCCGCAGATTCGCCTCATCCATTTCACAGGAGCACACCCGCGTGTCAGAGCACCTCGGCAGTCATCACCGCAGCACCCTCCACAAGGTCTTCGACCACGCGGGTGGCGCGCACAACGTCGAGTGGCGCGAGGTCATCTCGCTGCTCGAGGCCGTGGGCACGGTGGAGGAGGAGCACAACGGCAAGTTCAAGGTGATGCTCGGCGAGAGCCTGCTGTTCCTGCACCGTCCCAAGCACAAGGACGTTGACACCCAGATGCTGGTTGACGTGCGCACGGCGCTCGAGAGCGCCGGCTACGGCCCCGGTACCCCTGCGTTCGACGAGAGATGACGCACGGGGTTTTCACCCTGCGCCCGTAGCTCAGCTGGATAGAGCACCGGACTTCTAATCCGACGGTCGCTGGTTCGAATCCAGCCGGGCGCGCTCATTACGCTTCGCACATGGGCAGTGATCTCCCTGACGACGTGACGGCACGGCGCGACGCCGTGCTGGCAGCCCTTGCCGCGAAGGCGGGGGAGCGGGTGTCGGGTGGGGCAATTGCACGCGACCTCGGGTGCTCACGGGCGGCGGTGCACCGGCACGTGGAGGCCCTCCGCGCCGAGGGCATGCCGATTGAGGCCACCCGCGCGGGCTATGTGCTCGACCCGGCCGCCGACCCGGTCATCCCCGCGGCAGTGATGCCACGGCTCACGTCGCCACTCGCCGGCCCTGTGACGTGGACGCCCGAAATCGGATCCACCAACGATGACGCCGCGCAGTTGGCCCGTGACGGCGCACCCGAGGGCATGGTCATCGGGAGCGACCACCAGACCGCCGGCCGGGGGCGGCGTGGCCGGGCCTGGGTGGACGCGCCGGGTGAGGCGCTGATGTACACGGTCATCCTCCGGCCGAGGGTGAGCCCGATTGATGCGGGCATGCTGCCGCTGGTCATCGCGGTGGGGCTGGCTGACGCGCTCGACGAGGTCGGTGTGCCCGACGTCCAGATCGCCTGGCCCAACGACATCATCGCCTCAGGCGTGAAGGTGGCCGGAATTCTGTGCGAGCTCTCGGCCGATCAGGAGCGCGTGACCTGGGCGATTGCGGGCATGGGTATCAACGTGGGGCCGGTGCCCGAGGTGGCGAGCACGCGCTGGACCGCCGGGTCGCTCGCGTCCATCGGTCCGCGGCCGCGCCGCGAAGATCTGCTCGTGGCGGCGCTCGGCGCGATTGGCCATCGCTACGCCGCCTGGGTGGAGCACGGCCCGGCAGCTGTGGTCGCCGCATTCGCCAAGCGCGACCACCTGGCCGGCGCGCATGTGACGGTGGGCACGGCGGCAGGGGAGATGACCGGGGTGTGCCGGGGCATTGACGAGCTCGGGCGTTTGCGGGTGGAGGCCGACGGCGAGGTGCGGGCCGTGGCATCCGGAGAGGTAACCGGGGTGAACCGCAAGGCGGCCTGACGGGTCTTGCCGCCGGGACAGTGGTGTTAGATGGCCTTCGGCGCCGTCAGGCTGCCGCTCTCCCAACTCGAAAGGTTTCACCTCAATGAGGATCACTCGAATCGCGGCCGTGGGTCTCATCGCCGCCACAGTGTCGGTGGCCGGTCTCGCCGGCTGCGGCGGTTCCGACTCGTCGTCTGCCACTACCGCCGCCGACACCACCGCTGCGGCCCCCGAACTCACCGAGGCCGAGTTCGTCGCCGCTGCCACCAAGGTGTGTACGGACGTCAAGGCCGCAGAGAAGGATGCCGAGGCCGCGTTGGACGCTACGAACCTGGAGAGCCTGCAGGCATTCGTCGCCGCGAACGTGGACGCATCGAAGGCCGCTGTTGCCGAGCTGGAGTCAATTACTCCGCCAGCGGCGATGGCCGACGCCTATGCGGCATATGTGTCCGCGCAGGCCGCCGTCGTTGATTTCGCGAGCACCCTCGGTGCGGATGTGGCGTCCGCGACCACCGTCGAGGATGCCGCCGCCAAGGTGTCGGCTGTCGCGGCGGATGCCGAGAAGCTGTCCGCCACCGCCGACGAGGCCGCCGTGGCCGCCAGTCTGCCGGAGTGCGCTGACGAGTGATGGCCGGCGGGCCCGCGGATGGGGCGATGCGCCCATCCGCGGGCCCGAAGCCTTGCTGACGGCCGACGACACGAAGGCCGGCGCCTTCGATGCGAAGCAGCGCGCCGCCGTGAAGGCCCTGAGCCTCGGGGCACGCCCTGCGTCCCGACCGACAATCAACGGGGCCCGCTCTCAGGCGGCATGCGCGGCGAGGCATTCCGACGCGTGCGTTGGGCAGCACTGCGGATTTCCCCCGAATTATGGGGTGGGGGGTGCCTGTCGGCGGGACCGTGGGTAGGTTGGAAAAGCCCACAACATGTACGTGGGTGTTAACGACTCCCTCGCCTCCCCAGATGGAAATACGCGCACGTGTTCAACCACTCCGCCTCTCGTGGTGGGCTAGCGCTGCTCGGCGCCGCCGCGGCGTCCATTGCCCTGGTCTCACTCTGTGTCGCGTCTGACGCATCCGCCGCTGCGTGGACCGGTCCCGGCACCGGCACCGCGTACCAACTGGAGCCCGGCCTCGATGTCGTAGCCATCCCGAACAACGCGAACCCCCTCGATCGCACCACCCCGAACAACCTCGTTACCAACGGTGACTTCACGGACAACGGGTTCGGCAACACGGCGGCCAAGAAGTGGGGCCCGGCGTCGACCAACAATTCGTTCATGTCGGGGCTCTGGATTTCGAGCGTCTTCCCGGGAATTGCGGGCGTCACCGGCACAGGCACCAACGGCCTTCCCTTCCGGTCGATGCCCGGGTGGACCTTCACCGGCGGCGGTTCCAACACCTATGCGCTCTGGCTGCCCGGGACGTCGGCCGCCGTGGGGCCATGGAGCAACGGTCTGAGCCAGTGGGGGCCGTATGGGTCAAAGAACGGCGCGAGCAACCCGCAGATCTACTTCGGAAATGACGAGGGCTGGAGCATCTCGCCGACCATGACGACGCTGCGGTCGACGAGTGCCTTCACCCAGGATGTCACGCAGACGGCGCTCACGTTTACGCCGGGCGGCGGCTCATCGGTGTCGAAGAACTACGTCTCCAGTTCCGCGCCCACCGCATTCCAGGAGGTGCCGACCACGGTCGGCGACACCTACTGCCTGTCGTACTGGGTCGGGCATGAGACCTTCAGCTACAGCGCGAGCAATCCGGGTAGCGACGCCCGGGCAGGCATCGCGCGCGTGCGCATCGGCACCACGACAGGCGCGTCCGGGAACGGATACAGCAGCGTGTTCTTCAAGGTGCCAACGCTCGTCGGCTCCCTCGGTGAGCGCTGGTACACGCTTCAGTTTGTCGCCAAGGCCGCCGCGACACGTATCGCGTTCACCAGTTGGGGGCACCTGGGCAGCGGCAGTACCAGCTCCACCGAGTTGGTTCTCGATGACGTCGTGGTCAACCACTGTGCGGCGGCTGCGCCATCGGCTCCTGCCGCCCCGTCTGTTGGCGTGGGCGACAAGGTGTGGATCGACGCGAACGCCAACGGCATTCAGGATGGATCGGAGGCCCCGCTTGCCGGCGTGCAGGTGCAGCTGCTGAACCCTGACGGCACCATTGCCGACGACGAGAACGGCAACCCGGTCGCGCCCGTGACCACCGATTCGCAGGGTGCGTACTTCATTAGCGGTCTTGCTCCGGGGAATTACAAGGTGCAGTTCACGCTGCCGTCCGGATATGCATTCACCACTCCGACTGCAGCAGCCGGGACGTCGGGGACCGACTCGAACCCATCGCCAACCACCAGCGCTCAGGTGGGCGTGACCCCCACGTTCACCGTGGAGGCAAGCGCGACTGGCGACACCACCTCGGTGTCGCAGTCCGGGGCCAGCTTGGCCAATCTCACGATCGATGCGGGAGTGGTGCGCCCTGTGGGAATGGGCAATTACACGTGGATCGATTCCAACGCCAACGGCATTCAGGATGTTGGCGAGGTGCCGCTGGCCGGTGTCGTGGTGGAGCTGCTCACGGCCAGTGGGCAGCCCGCGACCGATGCTGCGGGCAACCCCGTGGCATCGGTGACCACCGATTCGCTGGGGGCCTACTTCATCGGCAACCTGCTGCCCGGCACGTACACGGCGCGGTTCACCCTGCCGTCGGGCTACACGTTCACCACGCCAGGGGCAGGCTCGGCGGCAACCGATTCCAACCCGGTGGCGAGCTCGGATCCGCTGGTGGGTGTTACCCCGGCCTTCGTTATCGCCCCTGACGCCAGCGGCGACACAACGGCGGTCACCGGCCTGACCGATGCGGCGTTCGCCAACCTGACCATTGCCGCTGGTGTCGTCCCGGCGACGCCATCCTCGCCGTCGCCTTCCCCGACCCCGTCGCCGTCGCCTTCCCCGACCCCGACGCCGACCCCGACCCCGACGCCGACCCCTGACCCAACTCCGGCGCCTGATCCTGGCGGCACGCCGTCAGGCTCGGCCGGTGGTTCGGGCGGCGGCGCCTCCGCAGCCACCACGACGACTCCGCCGCGCCGGGTCGTCACCGCCAGTGCGCTGAGGCCTTCGGTCGGGGTGATTGCTCCTTCCGCTCCCGACGGTGCGACGAGCGTGACCGTGGTCATCGCCAATCCCACGGATACCGCAGCAGACGGTGTGCGCACGAGCGTTGACATTCCTGACGGCGTCGTGGTCGTGGCAGATGGCGGGGGATCGGTGAAGGCTGGTCGCCTGGTGTGGCCGGCTCGCCGGATTCCGGCACACGGGCGCATCATCAACACCGCGAAGTTCCGCTCGGCCGGTGGTGGGTGTGCTGCCCGCCTGTCAATCACGGTGTCTGCGGGTGGCCGACGCGTCTCGGTGGCCAAGCGCATGTGCATTGCCACCGCGCGTCGTGGCGGCGCCTCGGCAGTCACCGGCTGATCTGCGCCCCCTGCCCCGGGTAGCATCGCCGCCGTGAAGGCAGCGATCTACCACGGGGCGGGGCGGCTCAGCATCGAGGATGCCCCCGACCCCACCGCGGGTGACGGGGAGATCGTCATCCGTACGCGTGCCTGCGGCATCTGCGGCACCGACCTGATGCAGTGGTACCAGGACACCAAGGCACCGGTGGTGCTGGGCCACGAGCCCGTCGGCGACGTGGTGGCGGTGGGGGAGGGTGCCCCCTTTGAGGTGGGCGACCGCGTGTTCGTGCACCACCACGTGCCCTGTCTCGAGTGCGAGCTGTGCCTGAGCGGGCGCGACACGCTGTGTGACCTGTTCCGTGCCACGCGCATCGACCCGGGCGGGCTTGCCGAGTTCATCCGCGTCCCTGCCGAGAACGTCGACCTCGACGTGCACGTGCTGCCCAAGGGCATGAGCGACACCGTGGGCACGCTCATCGAGCCCCTCGCGTGCATCCTGCGTGGGCAGCGACTGGCCGGGGTTGGCCCCGGTTCGGATGTGGTCATCGTCGGCGCGGGGTCGATGGGCCTGATGGAGGCGGAACTGGCGAGGGTGCTCGGGGCACGCAAGGTGGTGGTGATCGAGCCCAATGAGGCCCGCCGCCCGGCTGCCGCAGCGCTCGGGGCCACTGTGCTGCCGGCATGCGATGTTGATGCCGTGCGCGATGCTCTTGGTGGGGGCCTCGCGCATCAGGTGATCGTGTGCACCCACCATCACGGTGCGATGAATGACGCCCTCTACCTGGCGGGGCCTGCGGGGGTGGTGCAGTACTTCGCACCGACTCCGCCCGGCGAGATGGTGCCCATTGATCTGGGTGCCGTGTTCTGGCGTGAGGTGACGCTGCAGTCCACCTATTCGGCCGGGCCGGCCGATACCCGTGACGCGCTCGACCTGCTGGCGAGCGGTCAGGTGCGCTGCGAGGGCATCGTGACGCACCACGTCCCATTCGGCGAGGTGGAGGAGGCATTCCGGCTCGCGCGCACGGGTGAGGCCCTGAAGGTGGTCATCGAGTTCGATTGACCGTGGCATCCGGCCCGCGTGGGCGGGTATGGTTCCGGGCCGCGCAATTCGGCGCGCTCATCCCCGAGAACACGGTCACGGAGGACCAATGTCCGATCAGCAGCTTCCGGCAGGAGTCGAGATCCTTGAGGTCGTCTCGCCCGAGATGGCGGAGATCCTCACCCCGGAGGCACTGTCGTTCGTCGCCGGCCTTCAGCGCGAGTTCAGCGCCCGTCGTGCCGAGCTGCTCGCGGCACGTGCAGTGCGCCAGGAGGCCTTCGAGGCCGGCGAGCGCCCCGACTTCCTGCCCGAGACCAAGCACATCCGCGAGGACGACTCGTGGAAGATCGCGCCCATCCCGGCCGACCTGCAGGACCGCCGCGTGGAGATCACCGGCCCGGTTGACCGCAAGATGGTCATCAACGCCCTCAACTCGGGCGCCAAGATGTTCATGTCCGACTTCGAGGACTCGAACACGCCCACATGGCACAACACCATTCAGGGCCAGATCAACCTGCGTGACGCCGCCAACGGCACCATCTCGTTCGAGTCGCCCGAGGGCAAGAAGTACGCCCTCAAGGACGAGATCGCCACGCTGCTGGTGCGCCCGCGCGGTTGGCACCTGAATGAGAAGCACGTGCTGGTGGACGGCGAGCAGATTTCGGCCGGCATCTTCGACTTCGGCCTCTTCTTCTTCCACAACGCCAAGGTGCAGCTGAGCCGCGGCACGGGCCCGTACTTCTACCTGCCCAAGATGGAGAGCCACCTCGAGGCGCGCCTCTGGAACGACATCTTCGTGAAGGCGCAGAACGACCTGGGCGTGCCGCAGGGCACCATCAAGGGCTGCGTGCTCATTGAGACCATCCTCGCCGCGTTCGAAATGGAGGAGATCCTCTACGAGCTGCGCGAGCACTCCGCCGGCCTCAACTGCGGCCGCTGGGACTACATCTTCTCGTGCATCAAGAAGTTCCGTCGTGACCCCGACTTCGTGCTGGCCGACCGCGCGCTGGTCACCATGACCACGCACTTCCTGCGCTCGTACTCGCTGCTGGCGATCAAGACCTGCCACAAGCGTGGCGCCCAGGCCATGGGCGGCATGGCGGCACAGATTCCGATCAAGAACGACCCCGAGGCCAACGACGCCGCAATCGCCAAGGTGCGCGCCGACAAGGAGCGCGAGGCCGGCGACGGCCACGACGGCACGTGGGTGGCCCACCCGGGTCTGGTGCCGATCGCCATGGAGGCCTTCGACGCCGTGCTGGGCGACAAGCCCAACCAGGTCGACCGCCAGCGTCCGGACGTCGACGTGAAGGCTGCCGACCTCCTCACCTTCGAGCCCGACGGCCCGATCACCGAGGAAGGCCTTCGTACCAACATCAACGTGGGTATCCAGTACCTGGGTGCCTGGCTTGCCGGCGTGGGCTGCGTGCCCATCAACAACCTCATGGAAGACGCCGCCACCGCCGAGATCTCGCGATCGCAGGTGTGGCAGTGGATCCGCTCGCCCAAGGGCAAGCTCGAGGACGGACGCGACATCGACGTGGATCTCTTCCACACGGTGCTCGGCGAGGAGCTCGCCAAGGTGCAGGATCAGTTCGGTGCCGCCGGGCACTACGAGGAGGGCGCCAAGCTGTTCGGTGAGATCACCGCCAGCGAGGACTTCGTCGACTTCCTCACGCTTCCGGCGTACGAGCGCATCGACTGAGCAAACCCCTCGAGCGGTAGCGCGTCGCTGCTGACGCCACCCGCCGCGTGCTTGGACGCCGACAACTTGCGAGGGACCGGGTCACGGACCCGGTCCCAGCGCTTCGGTAGTCGGCTTACCAAGCACCCGGCGGGTGGCTCATCGCGTCGGGCGTCCGACGGGGCTTCCCGGCGGCGTTCGTGCGCTATTCTCCTCCGGCGCTGGGCTTCGGCCCTCGCACTTGGTGGGCGTAGCTCAGCTGGTAGAGCTCCTGGTTGTGGTCCAGGCGGTCGTGGGTTCAAGTCCCATCGCTCACCCTGTCTGCTTTGTTTCGAACCGTGCGGGTGTGGCGGAACCGGTAGACGCGCCAGGTTTAGGTCCTGGTGGGGAAACCCGTGGAGGTTCGAGTCCTCTCACCCGCACTTTCCTTCCATCCCATAGAACCGTTGGCGAGTACGCATGCCCGTAGCCGTTGAAGTCACGAAGCTCGAAGATGACCGCGTCAAGCTGGACGTCTCGGTCCCCGAAGACGAGGTGCGCAAGCAGTTCGACCGCACCGTCAAGGAAGTCTCGAGCCGCATGCGCATCCCGGGCTTCCGCCCAGGCAAGGTGCCCGCCAACGTCGTCATCCAGCGCGTGGGTCGCGAGGGCATCTTCGCCCAGACGCTCGACCGTGCGCTCAACGACTGGTACCGCGAGGCACTGATCGCAAGCCAGATCGAGCCCATCGGTGACCCGGAAGTGGACATGGGTGACGCCGACGAGACGCGCGTTGCCTTCGCCGTCATCCTGCAGGTACCGCCCACCCCGGTGCTCGGTACCTACAAGGGTCTCGAGGCCGTTCGCGAGCCCAACGAGGTTCCCGAGGGTGCGGTGCAGGAGGAGATCGACCGCGTTCGCGAGCAGGGCGCACGCCTGGAAGACACTGACCGTGCGGCCGCCGAGGGCGACTTCATGCTCATCGATTACGAGGCCAACGCCGACGGCGAGCCCATTGAGGGTGCAAGCACCCGTGGCCAGCTCATCGAGCTTGGCGGCGAGCGCATCCTCCCGGCGTTCACGGAGGCACTCGTGGGTGCCAAGGCGGGCGACACCAAGTCGTTCCCCGTCGAGTACCCCGACGACGACACCCGTGACGAGATCAAGGGCAAGACCATCGAGTACGTGGTCACCGTGCAGAAGGTGCAGGAGAAGGTGCTGCCCGATCTGGACGACGCCCTTGCCGAGTCGGTGGGCTTTGCGACCGCCGCCGAGCTGACCACCGAGATCGAGGAGCGCCTCGCCGCCGCCACCGAGCGCACCGTTGAGGAGCGCTACCGCCGCCGCGTCATTGACGCCGCCGTTGCAGGGGCCACGTTCGACGTGCCCGAAGTCATGGTGGAGCGCCGTATCGATTCGATCCTGCACGACACCTCGCACCAGCTGCCGCAGGGCATCACCCTCGAGCAGTTCCTCGCCATGCAGGGCCAGACCATGCAGGAAGCCCGCGACTCGCTGCGCGCCGACGCCGAGATGTCCATCCGCCGCGAGTTGGTGATCGAGACCATCGCCGACGCCGAGGGCATCACCCTCACCGACGACGAGGTTGAGGCACGTGTGCGCACCGACGCAGCCGATGCCGGCCGCGACCCCGACGAGCTGCTGAAGGCATTGCGCGCCGCCAACGGCTGGGAGAGCCTGCGTCAGGACCTTCGCATTGAGAGGGCCGTTGACCTGGTGGTTGAGTCGGCATCGGCCATCACGCCCGAAGAGGGTGAGAAGCGCGAGAAGGCCGCCGAGGCCAAGGCCGCAAAGCCGGCTGCCGAGAAGAAGCCCGCCGCCGAGAAGAAGCCGGCCGCAGCCAAGAAGCCGGCCGCAGCCAAGAAGCCCGCCGCCAAGAAGCCGGCTGCAGCGAAGACGGCGGCCGCCAAGCCTGCCGCCGAGAAGAAGCCGGCTGCAAAGAAGCCTGCAGCATCGAAGAGCACGGCAACAAAGTCCGCAACGCCCGCTGCGAAGGGTGCTGCCAAGCCTGCGGCGAAGAAGACCGCCGCGGCCAAGCCGGCCGCCAAGAAGACGACCAAGGAGAAGGGCTCCGAGTGATCTCGGAGCGCCTGATCCCCGGTCGTCGCTGACCGTCCCCGGCGACCAGGCGGAAGATGTCCGAGACCACGAACGACACTGGCGAGCAGCTCCTCTGCAGTTTCTGCGGCAAGTCGCAGCGCCAGGTGAAGAAGCTCATCGCAGGCCCCGGCGTGTACATCTGCGACGAGTGCATCGACCTCTGTAACGAGATCATCGACGAGGAGGCCGTTGCGGCCCCCACGGCGATTGAGTCGGAGTCGCTTCCGCGGCCCCGCGAGATCTACGAGGTGCTGAACGACTACGTCGTGGGGCAGGAAGAGGCCAAGCGCAGCCTCGCGGTGGCGGTGTACAACCACTACAAGCGCGTGCAGGTGATGCAGTCCGGCGACTCGGACATCGAACTGCACAAGAGCAACATCCTGCTGCTGGGCCCCACCGGCTGTGGCAAGACCCTGCTGGCGCAGACCCTGGCCCGCATCATCAACGTGCCGTTCGCCATTGCCGACGCCACGGCGCTCACCGAGGCCGGCTACGTGGGTGAGGACGTGGAGAACATCCTCCTCAAGCTCATTCAGGCCGCCGACTTCGACATCAAGCGCGCCGAGACCGGAATCATCTACATCGATGAGGTCGACAAGATCGCGCGCAAGTCGGAGAACCCCTCCATCACGCGCGACGTGTCGGGTGAGGGCGTGCAGCAGGCGCTGCTGAAGATTCTCGAGGGCACCACCGCATCGGTGCCGCCGCAGGGCGGGCGCAAGCACCCGCACCAGGAGTTCCTCACCATCGACACCACGAACATCCTGTTCATCTGTGGTGGGGCATTCGCCGGCATCGACAAGGTCATCGAGCGCCGCATCGGCAAGAAGGGCGTCGGCTTCGCGGCCGACCTGCGCAACCAGAAGAGCGCCCACTCACACGATCTGTTTGGCGAGACGCTGCCGGAGGACCTGGTGCAGTTCGGCCTCATCCCCGAGTTCATCGGCCGTCTGCCCATCGTGTCGTCGGTGCATCAGCTCACCCGCGACGATCTGGTGACCATCCTCACCGAGCCGAAGAACGCCCTCACGCGTCAGTACCGCCGCTTCTTCTCGTTCGACGATGCCGAGCTGGTATTCAGCGAGGACTCGCTCTACGCCATCGCCGACCGCGCGCTTGAGCGTGAGACCGGTGCCCGCGGCCTGCGTTCGATCATCGAAGAGGCACTGCGCGACGTGATGTTCGAGCTGCCCTCGCGCGAGGACGTGCGCAAGTGCGTGGTCACGCGCGAGACCATCGAGAAGGGCCTTCCGCCCACCCTGGTCACCGAGGCCACGGGTCGCGCACCCCTTGCAGAGGCTGAGGAGTCGGCATAGCCACCGAGGGCGACGCGGGAGCCTGGCCGGCACGACTTGAGCCCCACGAGGTGGAGGCGCGCTGGGTGGATGCCTGGCGCGAGTCGGGCGTGTCGCGCGGCGACCCATCCAGCCCGAAGCCGCCGTATGTGATCGCCGTGCCGCCGCCCAATGTGACCGGTGCGCTGCACATGGGCCACGCCCTCAACGGCACGGTGCAGGACGTGCTCATCCGCCGTCACCGCATGGCGGGGTACGAGGCGGAATGGATCTGCGGTACCGACCACGCGGGCATCGCCACGCAGGCGGTGGTTGAGAAGGAGCTCGCGAAGGAGGGCATCAAGCGCGCCGACCTGGGCCGCGAGGCATTCCTCGATCGCGTGTGGGAGTGGAAGCAGGAGTACGGCGGGCGCATCATCGAGCAGTTCACCCGCCTTGGCTGCACCATGGACTACTCGCGCGAGCGGTTCACCATGGACGACGGCTACGCCAAGGCCGTGCTGCGCGTGTTCGTCGACCTGTACGAGAAGGGCTACGTCTACCGCGACACGTACCTGGTCAACTGGGACCCGGGCCTCGGTTCGGCCATCTCGGACCTCGAGGTGGAGAACCGCGAGGTCACCGACACCCTCGTGCGCATCGCGTACCCGCTCACCGATGGGTCGGGTGAGATCGTGGTGGCCACGGTGCGCGCCGAGACCATGCTGGGTGATACCGCCGTTGCGGTGAACCCCGACGACGAGCGCTACCGCGACATGGTGGGCAAGACCGTCACGCTGCCGCTGAGCGGCCGTGAGGTGCCGATCATCGGCGACGAACACGTTGACCCATCGTTCGGCACCGGCGCGCTCAAGGTGACCCCGGCGCACGACCCCAACGACTTCGAGATCATGCGCCGCCACGGGCTTGAGGCCATTCAGGTGATCGGCGAGGACGGCTGCATCACCAATGCCGCCCCCGAGGCCTACCGCGGACTCACCGTGGCCGAGGCACAGGCCGCTGTGGTTGCCGACCTGGAGTCGGCTGGCCTCATCCGCGGCACCGAGGACTACCTGCACACCGTGCCCTTCTCGCACCGTTCCGGTGCCCGCGTGGAGCCGCTGCTGTCGCTGCAGTGGTTCTGCGACATGGAGAAGTTGGCCGCGCCGGCCATCGACGCCGTGCGCGACGGCCGCGTCAACTTCTCACCGCCCACCTGGGGCCGCGTGTACCAGGACTGGCTTTCTGAGATTCGCCCGTGGTGTCTGTCGCGCCAGCTGTGGTGGGGGCACCAGCTGCCCGTGTACTACCGCGGCGACGAGGTGTACGTGGGCATGGAGGCGCCTGAGGGCGACGGCTGGACCCGCGACGCCGACGTGCTCGACACCTGGTTCTCGTCGGCGCTCTGGCCGTTTGCCACGCTCGGCTGGCCGGACCGCACGCCTGAACTCTCGCGCTTTTACCCCACCAGCGTCCTCTCCACCGCCCGCGAGATCATCTTCCTGTGGGTGGCCCGCATGGTGATGATGGGCCTCGAGTACATGGGCGAGGTGCCGTTCCGCGACGTGTACATCCACTCGGTGGTGCAGGCACCCGATGGCCGCCGCATGAGCAAGAGCCTCGGCACCGGCATCGACCCCCTTGAGGTGGTCGACCGCGAGGGCGCCGACTCGCTGCGCTTCGGCCTGCTCATGATCACCTCCACGCAGGATGTGCGCTTCAGCGAGGACCGCATCAAGCAGGGCCGCCAGTTGGTGACCAAGTTGTGGAACGCCACGCGCCTGGTGATCGACCGCGGTGGAAAGGCTGGCGCTGCGGCACAGCCCACCACGCTCGGCGACCGCTGGATCGCGTCGGTCATCGGCGAGGCCATTGCCGAGAGCGACCGTCTGGTGAGCGGGTTCGAGTTCAGCCAGTTCGCCGACGGCCTGTACCACCTGATTTTCGACGACCTGTGCGACTGGTACCTCGAGTTGCTGAAGGTGGGGCTGGCCACGCCGGAGTTCGCCGGCACGGCGCTCGAGCAGGTGCTGGCGTTGTCGCACCCGGTCATCCCGTTCACGACCGAAGAGTGCTGGAGCCGCCTGCCCGGTTCGGAGGGGCTCATGCTCACGCATGGTCCGGCCGAGGCACCGGGGCCGCGCGACGAGCAGGCAGAAGCCGCGATTGCCGCACTGCGCGAGGCCGTGCAGGCCATCCGCGGCCTGCGCGCCGAGCAGGGCATCAGCCCCCGTGTGTCGCTGACGGTCGCCATTGCCACCGACGACCCGTCGGCGATCCCCGCCGATGCGCTTGCGGCCATCGCCGGCGTGGAGATCGGCGACCCGGGCGAGGACGCGCTGGTGCTGCCCATCGCCGGGGGCCGGCTGCTGGTGAAGGCGCCTGAGGTGGATCCCGTCGTCGAGCGCGCGCGTCTGGAGGGTGCGATCAAGGCGGCCTCGGTGGAGCTCGCGCGCGCCGAGAAGCAGCTCGGCAACGATCGGTTCACCAGCCGTGCACCCGAGCATCTGGTGGAGGCCGAGCGCGAGAAGGCGCGACGCTTCACCGCCGAGGTGGAGGAGCTCTCCGCCCGCCTCAACGCGCTGGGGTAGGTCCGGCATGGCAGGCACTCCGGCGGAGAACTGGATCGAGGGGCTCGACCTCTTCGGCATGAAGTTCGGGCTGGAACGCATGCAGACGCTCATGGAGGCCCTGGGGCACCCCGTGCGCGGTATTCCCGCGGTGCACGTGGTGGGCACCAACGGCAAGTCGTCGGTCACGCGCATGACCGCGGCCATCCTCACCGCCCACGGACTGCGGACGGGGGCCTACGTATCGCCCCACGTGATGGGGTGGCATGAGCGCATCGCCCTCGATGGCGTGCCCATCAGCCCCGGCGCATTCGCGCAGGCGGCCGATCGCGTGCAGGCGGCGGTGCCGGACGTGCCCGAGGGGCAGATCACCCAGTTCGAGGCACTCACCGCGGTTGCGCTCGATGCCTTCGGCACCGCGGGCGCTCAGGCGATCGTGGTGGAGGCGGGGCTGGGCGGCCGCCTGGATGCCACGAACGTGCTCGACGCCGATGTGGTGGTGCTCACGGGTGTTGATCTTGACCACACGGAGCTGCTGGGAGAGACCCTCGCGGAGATCGCCGGCGAGAAGCTGGCCGTCGCGCGCGAGGGGCTGGAGGGCGTGATGATCGGGGCGCTGTCGCCTGAGGCATGGGCTGCAGTCGCGCCGATTGTGTCTGAACGCAGCCTTACCGGATGGCGCGTGGGGCAGGAAATCGTGGTCGAATCCGGAAACCGACTCCCCGTGAGTATCTCCACGCCCAACGGATCGACGGGGCCGCTTGATGTGCCCGTGCACGCTGACTGGCAGCGCGGCAACCTCGCGCTGGCGGTGGGCGCTGCGGAACGGGTGCTCGGTGGCCCGGTTGACCGCGCCCTCGTTGAGCGTGCCATCAGCGAGATGCAGAATCCCGGACGCCTGCAGGTGATTGCCGGCGCGCCCGTCATCGTGATGGATGGCGCCCACAACCCGGCCGGTGCCCGCGCCCTGGCGCAGTCGCTGCCCGAGATCCTGGGCGATGCGAAGCCCGTGGCGGTCATCGGCATGATGGCCGACAAGGATTGCGCGGGTATCTGCGACGCGCTTGCGCCGGCCATCTCGGCGGCACGGGTGACGCGGGCGTCCTCTGGGCGGGCAATTCGCCCCGAATTCATCGCCCGCATGCTCGAGATGCGCGGTGTGCCGGTGGAGATCGTGCCCGGTCCGGCCCGCGCCCTCGAGCGTGCGTGTGCTGACGCCGGCCCTGACGGGGCCGTGCTGGTGGCCGGATCTCTCCACCTGTTGTCGGATCTCGCTACGCTTGCCGCCGCTTCAGGCCAGAACCACGCCGAGGAGATGTGGGGTCGATGACCTTTTTGAGCAGTGATCCCTTCCAGTCGGCCTCCGACTTCTTCGGCTCCACCGCGTGGAGCATCGCGCTGTTGCTGATTCAGGTCTTCGCCGTGGCCCTGTGGCTGGCGCTGGCCTACTGGGTGTACCAGGACGCCCGTCGCCGATTCGAGAATTCCGGGGCCATTTCCGCCTGCGTGGCAATCGCGCTGATCATCCCGTTCCTCGGCGCGCTGGTGTACCTGTTCATCCGCCCGCCGGAGTACCTCACCGACGCTCACGACCGTGAGCTCGAGACGCTCGCGCTTGAGAGCCAGGTCGAGGGCCTTCGCTGCCCGTCGTGCGAGGGCGTGGTTGGCCCACGATTCCTCGTGTGCCCCAACTGCACCACGTCGCTGCGCCAGCCCTGTCGCCGTTGCTCAGAGCCGCTTGACCCGCACTGGCAGGTGTGTCCGTACTGCGCTGCGCCTGCATCGCCCACCCAGAACCGAGCCGTTGAGGAGACGCGCGTCGAGCGCGGTCGCCGCAGCGACGTCACCGAGAACCCGGAGTACTGAACCCGATGACTGAACGCACCTTCGTGATGGTGAAGCCCGACGCAACCGCCCGTGGCCTGTCCGGCGAGATCCTCGCCCGCTTCGAGCGCCGCGGCTTCAACATCGTGGGTCTGAAGAAGACCGTAATGACGCGGGCCGCCGCCGAGGAGCACTACGCCGAGCACCGTGACAAGCCGTTCTTCGCCGAGCTGGTGGAGTTCATCACCTCGGGGCCCGTGGTCATGCTGTGCGTCGAGGGCGAGGGTGCCATCGGTGCCAGCCGCACCATGATGGGCGCCACCAACCCGCAGGACGCCGCACCAGGCACCATCCGCGGCGACTACGCACTCGACCTGGGCCAGAACGTCATTCATGGCTCCGACAGCCCCGACAGCGCCGCGCGCGAGCTGGGCATCCACTTCGCCGCCTCGGAGCTGATCGGCTGATCATCCTCGCCTCGCGATCCCCCCAGCGGCGTGGGCTGCTGGGGGCGCTTGGCGTTCCGTTCCGCGTCGTGGCCTCGGGTGAGGCCGAGGACAGCGACCAGGGCCTGCCCGCCGACGAGCGGGTGATGGCCCACGCACGCGGCAAGGCCCGCGACGTGGCGGAACGCGTGGGGATTCCCGATGGTGGCGCCGTGCTGGGTGCTGACACCGAGGTGGTGCTCGACGGCATGGCGCTCGGAAAGGCTGCCGACCCGGCCGAGGCAGGGGAGATGCTTCGTGCCCTTGCCGGCCGTACCCACGTTGTGATGACGGGTCTGGTGCTCATCACGAGCGAGGGCGAGCGCACCGCGCTGTCGAGTGCCGACGTGCACATGCGCCCGATGGACGAAGCCATGGTGCAGTGGTACCTCGCGCAGGGCGAATGGCAGGGCCGCGCAGGCGCCTACGCAATTCAGGGCGCAGGCGGTGCCCTGGTGGAGGAGATCACGGGCGACCCGAGCACGATCATCGGCTTGCCAATCGGACCACTGGCAGCACTGCTGAAAGACGCCGGCCTCCCCCCCTGGTGCCAGACACCACCCGGTGCCAGGCACCGCCCCTCAGCCCTTCCGAAGGGGCATGTGGGCGTCTGCATCCCGTGGCGGTGCCAGACACCGGGTGGTGTCTGGCACCGTGCTCTGACGTGTCGCTGAAACGTGTCGTGCAGGGTTTGTTGCCTGCACATCGCGGTATTTGAGGGTTGGGATACCCTTTGGGGACGCCCCCGGGCGATTTCTTGACCTCGATCAGCATGGAGGCCCGCCATCGGGTTCTTCGGTTACCTGACTGGGTTCGGCGGCCGCGACATGGCCGTGGACCTCGGCACTGCCAACACCCTCGTGTACGTGAAGGGTCGCGGCATCGTGCTGTCTGAGCCCTCTGTGGTGGCAATTGACCAGCGCACGGGCGATGTGCACGCCGTGGGCATCGAGGCCAAGCGCATGCTGGGGCGTACCCCGGGCAACATCACCGCCATCCGCCCGCTGAAGGACGGCGTCATCGCCGACTTCGACGTGACCGAGCAGATGCTGCGCCACTTCATCCAGAAAGTGCACCAGAACAGGTGGGCCCACCCCCGCGTGGTGGTGTGTGTGCCCTCAGGCGTGACGGGCGTGGAGAAGCGCGCGGTGGAGGAGGCCACGCTTTCGGCAGGCGCGCGCCAGGCCTATCTGATCGAGGAGCCCATGGCGGCCGCCATTGGCGCCGGCCTGCCCGTGGGTGAGCCCACCGGCAACATGATCGTCGACATCGGTGGCGGCACCACCGAGGTGGCCGTCATCTCGCTCGGCGGCATCGTGGTGGCGCAGTCAATTCGCGTGGGCGGCGACGAGCTCGACGAGGCCATCGTCAACTACGTCAAGCGCGAAGAGAAGTTGATGATCGGCACGCAGACCGCCGAGGAGGTGAAGCTCGAGATCGGCTCCGCGTTCAAACTGCGCGATGAGATGGAGGCCGAGATCCGCGGGCGCGACATGATCAGCGGTCTGCCGAAGACCGTGGTGCTCTCCAGCGAGCAGGTGCGCGAGGCACTGGAGGAGCCGGTCAGCCAGATCGTCGAAGCCGTGAAGGTCACCCTCGACCGCACGCCTCCCGAGCTCGCGTCAGACATCATGGATCGCGGCATCGTGCTGGCCGGCGGCGGATCGCTGCTGAACGGCCTGGATGAGCGCCTGCGTGACGAGACCGAGATGCCGATTCACCTGGCAGACAGCCCGCTCACCTGCGTGGCCGTCGGGTCAGGGCGTTCCCTCGAGGAATTTGACGTGATGCGCAAATCGGCGCAGAGCACCAGGCGGAGGCGGGGCCGGTACTAGGCGGCCGGGACCCGCGACATGGCATACGCGGAAGGCGGTGCCATATCGTGACCCGGATGCTGCGGACCGGCTGAGGAGGCCACGGAAATTCCCGAATCGCCCAGGAAGAACGATGACGAGCGCCGCAGCGTGATGATCCGGCGGGGGATCATCGGTGGCCTCATTGCGGTGTGCCTGATCGTGTTCACGGCGTATTTCCGCGAATCGGGCGGCGGCCCCCTGCATGGCGCTCAGCAGATGGCGGGCACAGCCGTGATGCCCCTGCAGTCGATCTCCAGCCGGGCTGTACAGCCCTTCCGCGACGGTTGGGGTTGGGTGACGGGCCTGTTTGATGCCCGGGGCGAGAATGAGGACCTGAAGGCGCAGAATGCCGCGCTGCAGGCACGCGTTCTCGCCCTGTCAGACCAGTCGGCGGAGATCGCGCGCCTCAAGGCCCTGTTGCGTATCAACGACGGCGTGCCCGGTGGCTACACGCCGGTGAACGCATCCATCATCGGCCGTTCGCCGTCCAATTGGTACGCACGCGCCACCCTCGATGCAGGTACCAGCGATGGCGTCGTGGTCAACAGCCCCGTGGTTGCCGGTGCGGCCCCCGGTGCCGCGCTCGTTGGTCTCATCACGCAGGCATCGGCGCTGTCGTCCACCGTCACCTTCCTCACCGACCCGTCTATTCGCATCGGCGCGACCGTGGACGGCTCGGGTGGGGCGCTCGGCGTGTTGCGCCCGACGGTGGGCGGGCAACTGATGATGGATGGCGTACCTCGCGATTACCGCGTGCAGGAGGGGTCCATCGTCCGCACCGCCGGCTTCTCTGCCCAGGCGTCGCTGCCGTCGGTGTTTCCGCGCGGAATCGCCATTGGCCAGGTGGCCGGCTCGGGGTCGCGTGACGTGGACACCTTCCAGACCATTCAGGTGACCCCCTACGTTGATGTGCGGGCACTGTCGGCGGTCGCGGTGCTCACGCCGCAATCCGCCGCGGCGCGCCGCAGGGCTGCTGGATGAGCACGCGCTCGGCGCTCAGGCGTGCCGCTGCTGCACCGCGGCGCCGGGAGCCGCGAGCGCTTCCGCAGCGCGGGGTGGGCCTTAAGCGGGTGGCCCTGATGGCCATCGTGGTGGTCATCCTCCAGATCACCGTGATGCCGTACATCACGGTGGCCGACGGCATTCCCGATCTGGTGGTGGCACTTGTGGTGTCGGTGGCGGTACTTCGCGGCCCGCTGGTGGGCGCCGTCACGGGCTTTGCATGCGGGTTCATCGTCGAGTTGACCACACCCATCGGCACGCTCGGCGTGCTCGCGCTGCTGTACCTGGCGGTGGGTTTCTGGTGCGGGCGTTTCGCCGATCGCCCCGAGGCGTCGACGATCGGGCTGCCGCTTGTTCTCATCGTGGCCGGTGCGGCGTTTGTGCAGGTGGGTTATGCGCTGTTTCAGCTGCTGCTCGGCACCGAGATGACGGCGTCGGTCATCGCGCTGCGCATCGTGGTGCCAACCGTTGCGCTGTCGGCTCTCCTCGCCCCGCCCGTGCTGCTTGTCGCACGACGACTGCTTGGCGCCCCGATAGTGGTTGAGCCGGGAATGCTTGACGCGTGAGCACCACCGAGCCGCACACCCCCCGTCCACCAGTTGACGATCCGCCGCCGCGCCGTCGTCGGCGCCCCCGCCCGCCCCGGTCGGTGCTGCGCATGGCGTCGTTCGCGGGTGTGGCGCTCGTGCTTCTTGCCGTGCTCGTGATTCGCCTCTGGTTTCTGCAGGTGGTGAGCAACCAGGGCTACCAGCAGCGCGCCGAGGCCAACCGCCTCCGCACCATCATCACCGAGGCACCCCGCGGGGCCATCACCGACCGCAATGGCAAGGCGCTCGTGACCAGCAAGGAAGTGCTCAACCTGGTCGCCCTGCCACAGGAACTGACGAGCGATGCGGGCACCCGCACACTGCGTCACCTCTCGCGCGCGCTGGGACACCCTGCGGGGTACTTCCAGGCAAAGGTGGCCAAGGCGCAGAAGGTGAGCCCGTTTGAGCCTGTGGTGCTGCAGCAGGATGCGCCGCCCGCACTGCAGGCATACGTTCAGGAGCGCCAGGCCCAGTTGCCCGGCATTGAGTTGCAGGCCGCGTACCAGCGCGAATACCCCAACGGCACCCTCGCGGCGCACATTCTGGGATACACGGGGCCCATTCCGGTGGAGTCGATCACCACCTATCGCGAGCAGGGCTATCTGGGTGACGAGACCGTCGGCCGTGCCGGGGTGGAGGGTGAGTACGAGCGCTACCTGCGCGGTATCGCCGGCCGTGAGCAGGTTGAGGTGAACGCCCAGGGCGACATCGTGGGGCGTGGGGTCATCTCCCAGTCGGCACCGCGCCCGGGTGAGACCCTGCGCCTGTCAATTGATCTTGACGTGCAGGGGGCACTTGAAAAGGCGCTGAAGGCCCAGGTGGTGAGCTCTGGCACCTCAACCGGCGCCGCGGGTGTTGCCCTCGACCCGAAGACGGGCGCAGTGCTCGCCATGGCGTCGTATCCCACGTATCAGCCCGACGTGTTCGAGTCGGGCACCCCGCGCGAGGTGCGCCGCGTGCTCACGAGCCCCGGCCGCCCGCTGCTCAACCGATCGATCGGCGGCGAGTACCCGGCGGCCTCCACGTTCAAGGCCATCACGGCGTCTGCCGCCCTTGCGGCCGGTTTGTATCGCCCGGGCGAGTTGATCGAGGCCCCCGGGTCGGTGGTGCTCTACAAGACCCGTTTCCGCGGCTTCAACAATGAGGCGTTTGGGCCCATCGCACTGCCCAAGGCACTTGAGGTCTCAAGCGACACCTTCTTCTACGCACTGGGCGATCGCTCGTACCGCATGCGTGGATGGCCCCTGCAGGAGTGGTCGCAGAAGTACGGCTTTGGCTCGCCCACCGGTCTCGATCTCGCCGAGGGCGAGAGCGCTGGGCTGGTGCCGGACCTGGCCTACAAGCGTCAGTCGTGCAACCGCAAGGTCGACCCGATCAACTGCTCGTGGCGCCCGGGTGACTCCATCAACATGTCCATCGGTCAGGGAAACGTGCTGGTGACCCCCCTCCAGATGGCCACGGCCTATGCCGCAATTGCCAACGGCGGCAAGGTCATCACTCCCACGCTCGGAAACGCGGTGGTTGACACGGACGGCCGCGTGCTGCGTGACCTCATCAGCGCACGCGCATCGCGCGCCCTTGGCCTGTCCGCGAGCAACCTCGATGTGATCAAGCAGGGGCTGTTGCTGGCCGCCAATGGCAACGAGGGCACAGCGACGCCGGTGTTCGGCAACCTGCCCCCCGCGTTCAAGGTGGCGGGGAAGACCGGCACGGCCGAGAACCCGTCGAAGATCGACCACGCCTGGTACGTCGGGTATGCCCCGGCGGACGACCCGAAGATTGTGGTGGCCGTGGTTGTGGAGCGCGGTGGGCAGGGCGCCAACTCCGCCGCACCCGCGGTGTGCGAGGCGATGGCAGCAGACCTCAAGTTCGACTCCTCCCGCTGCGGTACCGCGGCCAAGACCAACTGATGTCGACGCTCGGCCGCACAGGCGAGTCCTTCGAGGCCCGCGCGAGGGCCCGCACGGCGGGTATGGACTGGACGCTGCTCGGCCTGACCCTGGCGGTGTCGTTCTTCGGCATCTACATGGTGCGTGCCGCCACCGAATCGGATGTGTCGGGAGATCCCGGGTTCTTCTTCACGCGCCAGCTGGCCTACACCCTGGTGGGCCTGGTGTGCATGTTCTTCATACTCCGGCTCGATCTCGAGTGGCTGTCGCGCTACGTGTGGACCATCTACGCCATCCTGGTGGCGTCGGTGGGTGCGGTGCTCGTGCTGGGTGCGTCGGCGCGCGGATCAACCCGCTGGATCGACCTGGGTCCGGTGCGTGTGCAGCCATCGGAGCTCGGCAAGGTGGTGATCGCATTCGTCATTGCCGTTGTGGTGATGGAGCGACTGAAGTCCATGGACCCCGCTCGCCTCACGCTCATGGTGCTCGCGCTGGCGTTGCTGCCGGCCATCATCGTGTTCCTTCAGCCCGACCTTGGCACCTCGCTGGTCTACGCGGCAATCGCCCTCGCAATTCTGTGGGTTGCCGGCCAGCCCATCACGCACTTCGCGGCCATTGGCGCCGTGCTGTTGGTGGGTGTCGCACTCGTGCTCTACCTGTTACCGGCCGTGGGCCTGAATGTCTTGCAGCCGTATCAGGTGGACCGTCTCACCTCGTTCGTCGACTCGGGGAGCGACCGCAGCCAGGCCGGGTATCAGCTTGAGCAGAGCAAGGTGGCCATCGGGTCGGGCGGCGCGCTGGGCAAGGGGCCGTCGGGCGCCACGCAGACCATCAACGACTTCCTGCCCGAGCACCACACCGACTTCATCTTCGCCGTGGTGGCCGAGATGTTCGGCTTCATGGGCGGCGGACTGCTCATCGCTGCCTACTTCATCCTCATATGGCGGGCCATCGTGATCATGCGATTGGCAGCCACCGAGCTCGAGCGACTGGTGGCCGCCGGTATCACGGCGATGCTGGCGTTCGAGGTGTTCGTTAACATCGGGATGAACGTGGGCATCATGCCGATCACCGGAATCCCGCTGCCATTCATGTCGTACGGCGGGAGCCACACACTGACCAACCTCGTCGCCGTGGGCGTACTCCTTCGCATCGGCATGCGCGGACGCGCTGCGCAGGCCGGGGCCGTCTGACCGTGGGGGCCTTCACCACACTCGCCAAGCGGGTCAACCGCCTGGCCAGAGACACCAAAGACGAGTACGAGCACTCGCTCGATGGTGGGGTGATGTCGATCATGCCGTCCAACCAGCGGCTGGCAGATCGCCTGTCGGGGAGCCTCGGGGTTCCGGTGGCGGACCGTGCGTCTGTCGACCTCCTCCTCATCCCGCTGGGTGTTGAGGACGACGCCCGGTCCGTTGCGCTCGAGGTGGCCGCCAGGTCGCGTCAGGGGCAGCGGTCGCTCGTGGTGGTGGTGTGCCCGGATCATGACCGCGGCCGACGTGAGCGTGCGTTGCTCGCCGAGCCCGATGTCACGATCGGCGATCTGGTGTTCACGCCCGATCTGGAATCGGACGTGGCCACCAAACTCATTCACGCAGGGGTCATCCGCGCGCTCGGCACCGGCATCGTGCCCGCGGCTCGTCGCTACCCCGCACTTCGGGACCCCGTCCGCCGTCATCTGGTGGACGCTGCAGCACGCGAGTCGGCAATCGCCGGCGCGCTCAACTGGTTTACGGGAAGCGCTGCCGCCCAGCACGCCATGGTGGTGCGCATGGGCTCCGCGGAGGGCCAGGGGCTCAACGCGAAGCGCATTCCCGAGGTGGCAATCGCCACCGCAACCGGACTCGCCGTGGCCTACGTGGCCCGCGGCGCGTCCCGTATCGTGCCCGCACCGCGTTGGATGGTGCGGGGAGCAGTCGCATGGGCGTCAACCGTCGCACTCGCCACCGCCGCTGATCGCATCTCGCGTCAGATGGGCGACGTGGAGAACATCGACGTGAAGGACGCCGCAAAGACGTTCATCCGCGCCAAGTTACGGCGCAAGGGGAAGAGCTGATCAAGCAGATCCTGGTGTCAATCGACCGCGCCGAGACGCGCGTGGCCATTCTTGAAGATGGTCTCGTTGCAGAGGTGCAGATCGAACGCCGTGGCAAGGGCTCCGTTGTGGGCCACATCTGGAAGGGACGTGTTGAGAGCGTGCTCGCCGGCATGGAGGCCTCGTTCATCGAGGTCGGCATCGGCAAGAACGGCTTCCTGCACGTTGACGATGTCGTTGCCCAGGGCGTTCCCAAGAAGAAGCGGCTCATCGCCGATCTCCTCAAGAAGGGCGATGAGGTGATCGTGCAGGCCGTGAAGGACCCGATGGGCACCAAGGGCGCCCGTCTCACCATGCAGCTGTCGCTCGCCGGTCGCTTTCTGGTGTACGTGCCATTTGGTGACGGCATCGGTATCTCCAAGCGGCTCGACGACGACGAGCGTCACCGCCTGCGCGACATCTGCAAGCGCCTGCCCAAGGATGGCGGCGGCATCATCGTGCGCACGGCAGCCGCCGGCGCGTCGGCCACCGAGCTCGCACGCGACCTGGCGTCGCTCAACCTGCTGTGGAAGGCCATCCGCGAGCGCTCCGACAAGGTCGACACACCCTCGCTGCTCTACAGCGAGGCCGACTCGTCGCTCAAGGTCATCCGCGACATCCTCAACGACTCGGTTGACGAGGTGCTGGTGGACGACCCACGCCAGCACGAGCGCATCGTGGGCTTCCTGCGTCGCACCTCACCCGAACTCGCCGAGCGCGTGAAGGTGTGGGAGGGCGACGGACAGCTGCTCAAGCACTTCGGTGTTGAGGATGCCATCCGCTCAACGCTCAGCCGTCGCGCCCCCCTGCCATCGGGTGGCTCGCTGGTGATTGACGACACCGAGGCCATGACGGTCATCGACGTCAACTCGGGCAAGAACGTGGGCCGCGGCAACACGCAGCTGGAAGACACCATCACCCGCACCAACCTCGAGGCGGCGGCCGAGGTCGTGCGTCAGCTGAGGCTTCGCGACATCGGCGGCATCATCGTCATCGACTTCATCGACATGGATGACGCGAAGAACCGCCGGGCGGTGACCAAGGCGCTGAACGAAGCCCTTGCCAAGGACCGCACCCGCACGTTCGTGGTGGAGATCTCACCGCTTGGTCTGGTGCAGATGACGCGCCAGAACATCAGCGACGGCGCCCGCGAGATCATGACCCAGGCATGTCCCACCTGTGGCGGCCAGGGCTTTGTGGTGAGTCCGGAGACCCACGCGATTGACGCCGAGCGTCAGATCCGTCTGGCTCTTGCCGGTACCACCGAGTCGCCGGTGGCAGTGGCCGTGCACCCCGAGGTGCTGGGGTTCCTCACGGCCGACGACAACGCCGTGCTGTCCGACATCGAGACCGATCTGGGCGTGACCATCACGCTCGAGTCAGACGGCTCGCTCGCCCCGGGCAGCGCCCGTATCGGTGGCGGTGCCGCTGGCACCGGCGCCGGCCGCTCGCGCAGCCGCTCGTCGCGCTCACGCGCGAAGTCGGCGAGCGCCTAGTTCGACCGGGTGCTGCTCGGCTGCATGGCGCCGAGCAGCACCCCGAACACCGGGTTCACCGTCACGCCGGTCACACCGGGGGCGGTGACCTCTGTCGGCACCGGGGTCGCCACGGGCACCACACGCCCATCGGCAACCGCCCGGGCATCCACCTGCGCCCATGCGGAATCACGGGCCTTCCCGAGCGCTGCGCCATTGGCCGCACGTGCCGACGACCTGAGTGATGCATCGCCCGAGATGGCAGGGAAGGGCGGATTGGCGGGCGTGCCCGGCGCGCTGGCAGCGAGCAGCTGTGCGTAGGCGTCCGATCCATCGGGGGTGGTCTGCGTCCAGAGCGCGGTGGCAATGGCCGCGCGCGGTGCAGACCTGCCAAGACCGGAGTTGCGCGGCAGGGCCTTCACCACGGGGGAGAGCCCGGCCTTCGACAGCGCATCGCGCACCGCCGGCGTGATGGCACGCTCAATTGCGGATGACCCGGTCCACAGCGTTACGCGTCGGCCGGTGGCACCTGCGGCAGCCACGAGCGCCCGTGCCGCGCTGACGTTGGGTGCCACGGAGGCGCTGCGATTGCCGGGCGTACCCGGGGGAATCATGCGCGCGGTGGCGCGTGCCCCGGTGGTGACCGCGCGTGCGGCAGCAGTGCGGTCGAGGGCGAGGCCCACGGCACGTCGCACACCGGCGTTGGTGAACGGTGCCTGCGTGGCATCGAGGGCCACATACGCCGTTGCCGACTGCGTGACGGCATGGGCTGTGGCGCCTCGTGCATAGCCCCCGGCCTGCGTGGCCGCGAGCGGCACGGGGCTCACCGAGTAGTCGGCATCTGCGGCCGCAACGCGTGCGGCCGCTGCGCGCGTCGATCTTCCGAGCGCGATGGTGATGCGTGAGGTCTTGGCGGCCGGCAGGCCGTCGCGCGCGGAGAACCCGGAATTGGGGGTGAGCGTGATGCTGGTGTCGGGGTCGAAGCCCGACACCACGTACGCACCGATGCCGGGCGGCAGGTCGACCGTCTGGTCAACGGGCTTGGTGCCTCTGGGGAGGATGGAGGCGAACGGCAGGGCCAGGGCCTCGGTGAGCGTGGTGTCGCGACGGCTGAGCGAGATGACGACCGTGCGTGCGGTGTCGTCGGCCTTGACCCCACTGAGCACCCGTGACCGGTGCGCGATGACATCACCGGCGCCCTGGATTGATCGGTACAGGTCGGCGCCCCGCGAATCGAGCCACAGCATGCGCTCCAGGCTTGCCTTCACATCACTCGCGGTGGCAGGGCGCGACACAGGTGGGGCAAATCGCACATCGTCCCGCAGGGTGAAGGTGAGGGTGCGGCCGTCGCGGGAGAGCGCAGGCAGCGCCTCGGCCAGATCAGGCACCAGCGTGGCGCCCGAGGTGCCGGAATCACGCCGGAATGCCAGAAGGCCACCCTGCGTGGCCGCCATCACCTGCCACGAAAGCTGGTCGTAGGCAAGCGCCGGATCAAGGAAATCGGGGTTTGCCCGGGCCTCCACGCGCAGTTCGCCGGATGCCCCAAGGGCACTCGCGGCCACCGAAAGCGTGGCCAGAGCAGCGATTCCTGCGACGATGACGGCCCGGTTGCTCGTGATTTCCCCTTTGATGTGGCACTTCGCGTGTGGAGTGACTACCATGCGCGATCGCGCCCGGAGTCGGGCGTTCCGTTCGTTACGTGGAGATGCCCGTGGCTCAGTATGCCGTGATCGCCCTCGGGGGCAAGCAGTACAGGGTGCGTGAAGGTGAGCGCATCGTCGTCGACCGCATCGCTGCGGAGCCTGGTGAGTCCATCTCACCCAAGGTCATCGCAACCGGTACCGCCGACGGCATCACCGATGGCGGCAACGTGACTGCCGAGATCGAGGAGCACGTGCTCGGTCCGAAGATCACCGTCTTCACCTACCGGGCGAAGAAGGACAGCAAGCGCAAGATGGGTCACCGTTCGCGCCTTTCGCGCGTGCGCATTACCGGGATCGGGGTCTAGCAATGGCTCATAAGAAGGGTGGCGGCTCCAGCCGCAATGGTCGCGATTCGAACTCCAAGCGCCTCGGCGTGAAGGTGTTCGCTGGCCAGGTCATCCCGGCCGGGTCGATCATCGTCCGCCAGCGCGGCACGGTGTTCAAGCCCGCCGACGGCACCGGCATCGGCCGTGATCACACCATCTTCGCCACCGTGTCCGGTCGTGTGGAGTTCACCAACGGCAACAAGGGCCGTCGCGTGTTCGTGCACCCGGTGGAGGCCCCGGCGAGCTGAGCCGGGGTGGGGTCGCCTGCGACCCCGCGCCATGTCATTCACCGACCGGGCCCAAATCCACGTCCAGGCGGGACGCGGGGGGCACGGATGCCTCTCGTTTCGCCGTGAGGCACACTCGCCCAAGGGTGGCCCCGATGGGGGTAACGGCGGGCGCGGTGGCGACGTCGTCGTCGTCGCTGACGACCAGATCGTCGACCTGAGCTGGTTCCGCCATGCCGTGCACCACAAGGCGCGGCCGGGCGGCGAGGGCGAGGGGCGTAACCGCCACGGCAAGAACGGTGACGCACTCGAGATTCACGTGCCGCCGGGCACACGCGTGCTGCGCGACGACGAGGTGATCGGCGAGGTTGCCGAGCCCGGCGACCGCCTGCAGGTGGCGCGCGGCGGCGGCGGCGGCGTGGGCAACCGCGCATTCCGCTCATCGACGCACCGGGCCCCGCGCGTGACCGTTCCGGGTGAGGACGGCGAGGGTGCCTGGCTGGTGCTTGAGATGCGCCTGCCTGTTGACGTGGCAATCGTGGGCCTGCCGAACAGCGGCAAGACCGCCCTGCTCAATGCACTCACCGGTGCGAGCGCCACAGTGGCCCCGTACCCGTTCACCACCAAGGAGCCGGCGTTCGGCCCGCTGGATGACGAGTTCGGCGAGCCGCACCTGGTGGCCGACCTGCCGGGGCTTGCCGCCGACGGCACCGAGCGCCGTGGCGCGGCCCTGGGCCAGCTTGAGCGGGCCAAGGTCATCCTGCACTGCCTCGACGCATCTGACCCCACCCCGGTGGCAGAGCGCCTTGCGCTGGTGCGTGCGGGCATTGAGGAATACGCGCCCGAGAGTGCGCGGCAGGTCGTGGTTGCCACCAAGTGCGACCTCGACGAGGCGCCGGAGGGCGCCGAGTTCGCCACGTCAGCGGAAACCGGCGAGGGCATCGAGGCACTGCGCGACGCCCTCATGGGCTGGATTGCGTGAGCCACGTCATCGTCATCAAGGTCGGGTCATCCACGCTGGTGGATGAGCAGGGGCATCTGCGCGACGACGTGCTGGATGCGCGCGTGGCCGAGATCGCGGCGCTGCGTGATGCCGGTATGCGCCCGGTGCTGGTATCGAGCGGCGCAATCGCATGCGGTCTGGGTGTGCTCGGTATCGCCGCGCGGCCCGACGCCCTGCCCGACCTGCAGGCGGCATCTGCCGTGGGTCAGGGTGCGCTGTTCGCCCGCTACATCGCGGCATTCAGTGCCCACGGCACCACACCGGCGCAGGTGCTGCTCACCTCTGCCGATCTGGAGCAGCGCACGTCGTACCTCAACGCGCGCAACACGCTCGAGCGCCTGCTCGAACTTGGGGCAGTGCCGGTGATCAACGAGAACGACACCACCGCCACCGACGAGCTCACCTTCGGCGACAACGACGTGCTGGCTGCGCAGGTGGCAATCCTGCTGCGGGCCCGCACGCTGCTGCTGCTCACCGACCGCGACGGCCTGTACGCCCCGGGCGCCGATGGCCCGGTGCGCATTGGGGAGGTTGCCGCCGGTACGCGCCCGGAAGATGTTGAACTGGCCGACCTGCCGGGCTCGGGTATCGGCAGCGGCGGCATCGCCAGCAAGCTCGCATCGGCAAGCATCGCCACCGGTTGCGGGGTGACCTGCATCATCGCGAGCGGACGCGATGCCGGGGTCATCCCGGCTGCCGCCGCCGGTGAGGCCATCGGCACGCGCTTTCCGGGCCGTGAGGGTGAGGCCAACTCGTTCAAGTCGTGGCTCCGTCACGCCAAGCCGAGCATGGGCACCATCACCGTTGACGACGGCGCCGTGCGCGCGCTGCTCGAGAAGGGCACGTCACTGCTGCCGGTGGGCGTGACGGCCTGCGATGGCAGGTTCAGCGCAGGCGACGCCGTCACCGTCATGGGGCCCGATGGCACCGAGGTGGGCAAGGGCATCGTGGAGATGTCGCACGACGAGGTTGCCAAGGTGCTGGGCATGCGATCGGACGCCGCGCGCGAGGTGCTTCCGGGTGCATCGGCCGAGATCATCCACCGCGACCGTCTTGTGGTGTCCTGACCGCACCCGTTGGTGCGATAGCGTGACCACAAGATGAGCAGTGCAGCGACACCCCTGAACCAGCGTCTGGCCACCGCCCGTGCGGCGAGCCGCGTGCTGGCGCGCATGAGCCCGGGCGCGAAGGTGGAGGCTCTGGAGGCCATCGCCAAGGCGCTGGTCTCGCGTTCGGCTGAGATCATCGCCGAGAACGCCGAGGACGTGCGCCAGGCACGCGCCGACAATGCCCCGGCCGCAACGGTCGACCGCCTGCTGCTCGACGACGACCGCCTGCAGGGCATGGCCGACGCCATTCGCAAGGTGGCCGACCTGCCCGACCCGGTGGGAATCGTCGATTCCGGCTGGCGCGTTGAGAACGGCCTGGAGATCCTTGCCACCCGGGCCCCTCTTGGCGTGATCGGTGTCATCTACGAGGGTCGCCCCAACGTGACCACCGATGCCGCGGCGCTCGCGCTGAAGAGCGGCAACGCCATCGTGCTGCGCGGAAGCCGCATTGCTGAGCGCTCAAACGCCATCCTCGGCGACGTGGTGGCCGCAGCGCTCGCCGGCCAGGGCCTGCCCGAGGGCACCATCACCATGCTCGGCACCGATCGCGACGAGAT
>CAIPNN010000005.1 GCA_903866425.1 uncultured Actinomycetes bacterium | reverse complement strand
CGTTCTCCTTCATCACCAAGACGCCGCCGGCGTCGGTGCTGATCAAGGACGCCATCAAGCGCAAGAAGGGCTCGGCCGAGCCGCACCGCGACAAGGTGGCATCCATCTCGCGCGCGCAGCTGCAGCAGATCGCCGAGACCAAGATGAACGACCTGAACGCGAACGACATCGACGCCGCTATCACCATGATCGCCGGAACCGCGCGATCCATGGGCGTCACGGTGGAGGGCTAGACATGGCCAAGCACGGCAAGCGATACGACACGGCCAAGGAGCAGATCCGGCCCGAGGGCAACTACGCCCCGCTGGACGCCTTCCGCCTGCTCACCTCGTTCGAGGTGGCGCGCTTTGACGCCACCGTCGAGGCCCACTTCCGTCTGGGCGTCAACGTGCGCCACGCCGAGGAGCAGCTTCGCGGCACCATCGCACTTCCCCACGGCACCGGCCGCCAGCAGATCGTGGCCGTCTTCGCCGAGGGCGAGAAGGCGCGCGAGGCCGAAGAGGCCGGCGCTGAGTTCGTGGGCGGCGAGGACCTGGTCAAGAAGATCGAAGAGGGCTTCACCGACTTCGACGTGGCCATCGCCACGCCCGACATGATGGTGGCCGTCGGTCGTCTGGGTCGCGTGCTCGGCCCCTCGGGCAAGATGCCCAACCCGAAGACCGGCACCGTCACGTTCGACGTCGCCAAGGCCGTCACCGAGATTCAGGGCGGCAAGGTGGAGTACCGCACCGACCGCTCGGGCATCGTGCACATCGGCCTCGGCAAGCGTTCGTTCACCCCCGAGCAGCTCACCGAGAACTACGCGGTGATTCTCGAGGAGATCCTGCGCGTCAAGCCGGCTGCCACAAAGGGCAAGTACATCAAGTCCATCAGCATCGCCCAGACCATGGGCCCCGGCGTGGACGTTGACCCCAACATCACGTCGAACCTGCTTGAGGAGGTCACGGCCTAGGCCGCGTCCACCCAACAGCACCCGACCGAAGACCACGGGGGCGGCCATCACGGTCGCCGTAAATCAGGGGCATGGGCCCCGACCCGCGTGAGGACGGAGCAACGAAGCAGTCGGGGCCATGCGCCCCGCACCGCCTTCCGTCGCCCCGCCTTGCACGGCGAAGAGACGAGGAGGTGAGGAACTGAACAGGGAACAGAAGCAGGCCGCGATTGCGGTCATTGCAGAGCGCCTCAAGGAAACGGACACCGTCATTGCGACGGAGTTCCACGGCCTGAGCGTTCGTGAGGTCGAGACGCTTCGTGGCGCGTTGCGCGAGGCCGACGGTCAGTTCCAGGTCGTCAAGAACACGCTCGCCCGACGCGCATGCGCCGAGGTGGGCAACGAGGCACTCCTCGAGTACCTCGTGGGGCAGACCGCCCTGGTGTGGGCCAAGGGTGACCCCGCGGCCGTGGCCAAGGCGATCAACGACTTCGCCAAGAAGTCGGAGGACCGCCTCTCGATGAAGGGCGGCATCCTCGATGGCGCCCCCATTTCGGGTGAAGAGCTCAAGCAGCTCGCCGCCCTGCCGCCCCGCGACGAGCTTCTGGCCCGTCTTGTGGGTGGTATCGCAAGCCCGCTGCAGGGCACTGCGAATGCACTCAACAGCCTGCTGTCCGGTATGGCCCGGGCGCTCGGTGCGTATCACGCACAGCGCGCCGCGGAGGCTCCCGCCGAGGCAGCGGCTCCCGCCGAGGCACCCGTTGCCGAGGCCGCCCCGGAGACGGCCGACGCGCCGGCTGCCGAGGCAGATGCACCCGCTGAGGCATCCGCCGAGGCGCCTGTGGCCGAGGAGACTCCGGCCGCCGACGACAGCACGGAGGCCGAGCAGCAGCCGGCAGCCGACGACACCGCGGACGCCGAGCCGGCTGCCGACGACACCACTGAAGGAGACTGAACATGGCGATGACCACTGAGGAGTGGATCGACGAGCTCAAGGGCATTTCGGTGCTGGAGCTTTCCGAGCGCATCAAGGCACTCGAGGAGGCCTTCGGCGTCAGCGCCGCGGCCGCCCCGGTTGCGGTTGCCGCAGCCCCGGCTGCCGGTGGCGATGGCGGCGGTGCGGAGGAGAAGTCGGCCTTCACCATCACGCTCGATTCCGCAGGCGACAAGAAGATCCAGGTGATCAAGGTCGTCCGCGCAGTCACCGGTCTGGGCCTGAAGGAGGCCAAGGACCTCGTTGACGGTGCCCCCGGCACCATCAAGGAGGGCGTGGCCAAGGATGAGGCCGAGCAGATCAAGACGCAGATCGAAGAGGCCGGCGGCACCGCCAGCCTTTCGTAGTACCGCTGTTGCCGCATTTCGGGGGGGCGTCCACACCGGGCGCCTCCCCGGAGCGCGGTCCCCTCGTGCCCTGCGGTTCCGGTGACACCCGCAGGGTCTGATTAGGTGCCGGGTTGCATGCGACCCATCCCCATCACCATCGTGGCCGCGCTTGTGGCGGCCACCACGGCCACCTCCGCGCTCGGCGTCGTTTCGCAGGGCGCGTTCCGCATTGGGGCCGATGCCATGTGGGCCTCTGGCATCGACGGCGCGGGCCAGACGGTTGCCGTGCTCGACCAGGGTTTCGACGGTCTTGATCGGTCCATCGCCGCCGGCGAACTGCCGCCCATTGACCAGATGACCGTCAAGTCATTCGATGCGGTCAACGGCATTACGGGCAAGGACCAGCTGGAGGCCCCCACCGAACATGGCGTGCGCATGGCCGAGATCCTCCGCGACGTCGCCCCTGGCGTGGGCCTGGTGCTGGTGAACTACCACTCCGACGATGAGTTCGTGCAGGCGACGCGGTGGATTGCCGATCAGGGCATCCCCATCGTGAGTCACTCCAACTCAATCCTCGGTGGCCCGTTCGATGGCACAGGGCCCCTCGCGCGTGCGGTGGACGCCGCTGCGGCACGGGGCGTGCTGTGGATCAACTCGTCGGGCAACTTTGCGAAGCGCCACTGGCGCGGAACTGCCGATGCCAACGGGGTGCCCATTTCCGTCGCCCCTCAGCCCAGCGAGACGCTCGCGTTCGGAATCGGCTGGTCGGGTTCCGGTGTGGACGCCGTGGTGTCGATTGAGCGGCAGCTCCCCGACGGGGCATGGCTCGAGGTTGCACGGTCGGATGCCACGCGCCGCACACCACCGGTCACGGTGGACGGTGGCGCATGGCGCGCCGTGGTGCGCCAGGTCGCCGGTGCGCCCGTATCCCTCGACGTCTTCTCGCGCACCGTCTCGTTCGGCAGTGCCGCCGTCGCCGAGGGCAGCGTCGCCACACCCGGCGACGCTGCCGGTTCGCTCACGGTGGGTGCCGCCACGTGGGGCGATCTGAAGGTGGCCGACTATTCGTCGCGGGGACCCACCGGCGACGGGCGCCAGAAGCCGGAGATCGTCGGCCCCACCTACGTCACATCCAACCTCGCATTTCCGGGAACGGGCGGCACGTCGGCATCAGCACCGCACGTGGCCGGGGCCGCGGTGCTGGTGCGCCAGCAACGCATGGCGACAGGGCAGCCGGCCGATGCCGCGTCCCTGCGCGCGTACCTCCTCGCCCGTGCCCGCGATATTGAGACCAAGGGCGCGGATAGCGCGAGCGGATCGGGGATGGTGCGGGTTGATTTCGCGCCGCCGCTGGTGCGGGTGGGCATCACGCCCGGACGACGACCGGTCATCCGTGTGCAGGCCTTTGATGACGGGACGATGAACTCAGTCACGGTGAAGCTTGACGGACGACAGGTGACGAAGGCGCTCGGCCCCGTCGCCCGCTACCGATCCGGCCTGCTGAAGAAGGGCCGGCATCGCGTTGTGGTCACCGCGGAGGACTCCGCGGGCAATGTGATCACTGCGAAGCGCGCGGTGGTGGTGCGATGAGGCGTGGGGCAATGCTGGCCGCGGTCGCGGTGGCGGGCGCCGGTATCGCGGCATCGCCGTCATTGGCAGCGCGGCACCCCCGCCCGCCGGTGCCCGTGTCGATCACCGCCTCGCCGGGGCACCTGCAGGACGTGCAGCGGGCGCTGGGCGCATCCGCGCTTCGCGTCATACGGCGTGACGGCCGCGACCTGCAGGTAGTGGTCGCGCGGTCGCGCATTGCCGCCCTCCGCGCCCTTCCGGGCGTGGCCGCCGCGGGCGTGGCGCCGTCGTCGTATGCCGACGCCGATCCCGAAGACCCGGGCGCCACCGTTCCCGGGGGGGCGAAGGGCGTCACCATCATCTCGGAGGGCGTCGAGCGGGTGGGCGCCGATGCGCTCATGCCGCTGGCGGCCAATGGCGCGGGCGTCACGATCGTCATTCTTGACCTCGGCTTTGGCAGCACCCATCTGCCGGTGGCGCAGGCCGCTGGCGAGCTCCCCCCCGCGGCGCGGACCGAGACCCGGAGTTTCGATGCCGCGTACGGACTCGCGGGCCGCAACGCGTACGGCAACCTCACCAATCACGGCGAACTCGTTGCCCAGACGGTGTTCGACTATGCACCCAAGGCCCGCTACGTCTTTGTGAATTACCACACAGAGCAGGACTTCCAGGCGGCCGTTGACTGGATCATCCAGCGGCGCCCCGACGTGGTGGTGCACAGCAACAGTTTCCTCGAGGGCCCGTTTGACGGTACGGGTGACGCGGCCCAGGCCGTTGACCGCGCCGCTGCGTCGGGCATCGCCTGGGTCAACTCGGCAGGCAACTACGCCGAGAAGCACTGGCAGGGCCCATGGGCCGATGCAAACCAGGATGGCGTGCTCGACTGGCCCGTCGACGGCTGGACCTTCGACATGGGTGCCAATTCGCCCATCACCTTCGCGCTGTCATGGAATCAGGACCCGGGTGCCGAGGTGACCGACCTCGACCTGGTACTTGAACACCTCGACGGATCGACGTGGACCGAGGTGGCCGCGTCGCGCGATGATCAGGTGGCCGGTGCCCGCTCGGCCGAGCGCTTCACCAACTACCTGTCGCCTACCGGTGGCACATTCCGCCTGCGGGTGGTGCTGGCAGCGGGCCCGCCGCCGGGTGGGGATCTCACCCTGTTCTCGCGCGAGGTCACCCTTGAGGCGCTCGGCGACCCGGGGCCCAGCAGCGTGCCCACCCCCGGCGACGCCGAGGGATCCATCACCGTCGGTGCCGTGGACTGGCGCAACGACGTGCTCAAGACGTATTCGTCGCGTGGCACCACCGACGATGGACGCATCAAGCCCGACATCGTTGCGCCCACCGGTACCCGCGTGCGCACGGCGACCGGCCCCAAGTCGGTGGGCGGAACATCGAATGCGGCGCCCAATGCCGCGGGCGCGCTCGCGCTGCTGCTCGGGTCGCAGCGAGCTGCCGGAACGCCGGTCGACCCGGCATCGGCCAAGGCCATTCTCATGGGTGATGCCCTCGATCTCGGTGAACCGGGCCTCGACCCGCAGTTCGGTGCCGGTCGCGTGCGCGTCGATGTTGACCCGCCCATCGTCACGCTTGACGCCGTCAGCCGTGCGGCCATGCGTGCCCGCTTTGCCACCGTCCCGCTCCGTGTGAGCGCCACCGCCCAGGACGCCTCGCGCCAACTGCGCTGGAGCGTGCTCGTTGACGGCAAGGTCGTCACGCGTCGCAGCGGCGAGAGCAACCCCAGCGCCCTCATCGGTCGTTCGCGCCTGCCCGATGGCCCGCACGTGGTGCAGGTTGATGTGACCGACTGGGTGGGCAATGTCGGATCGAGCCGCACCACCATCTCGGTTGATTCGCGCACGCCTCGCGTTCGGGCGCTGCGGCTGGCGCGTCCCGGGGCGGCGGCGACGGGCGCGGATGCATCGGCCGGTGTGCGTGCCACCTTGGACGTGCGCGACTACGGCCCGGTGCGCCTCGACCTCACGCTCGCCCGCCTGAACCGCCGCATCGACCGCACCGTCACGGTGGCCGCAACCGGTGCCGTCACCATCCCCGTGGGCCCGCTTGCGGCCGGTCGGTACGCCGCGACGCTCACCGCAACCGACCGCGCGGGCAACGCCGTCACCACGCGACGCATTCTCAGCATCACGGGTTGATTGACGGTTGGCGGGCGAATCGCCGAAAGATTTCGCACAATCCCGGTGAGCGGGTGCGACGCGCCCGGACGACCATCCCCGAACGAGGTATTCATATGCCGCTCGATCGCGAAGTGAAGAGCAAGCTGCGGGACCGGGTGTCCCTGGCGAACAAGTCAAACGTCGAAGAGGTTGCCGCCGAGGTTGAGGCCGCGCGCGCCACGCTGGCGCCCGACGACAAGGACTACGACCGCCTTGGTGGCTGGCTGGAGGACCTCCAGCACGTTGCCGGCGGCAAGGTCATCGGCCGCACGGGCGACCCCGGCAGCCAGCCGGGCGGCATGCAGGGCTGAGGACTCACGGGGCCGTCGGTGCGTCAGCGCCGGCGGCCCTTGGCTCCTCCGCCCCCGGTGAGCAGGCGGTTCAGCCGTCTGGTCTCCGCGAGGGCATTCACCTGCCTGCGATCGGCTGCGCTCCAGTGGCCGCGCTTCAGCCGCTCCTCGCGTCCCTCGCGCGCCTCAATCCAGCGCTCGTACGACTGGATGAGCCCGTTGATGGCCTCGGCCAGGGCGATTCCCTCGCGCGATGCCGTGAAGGGGCGATCGTCAAGCGTCAGGCCCAGTTCGGGTCGCCATGCCAGTTCGCCGGTGCCGTCTTCCGACACCACGCGCAGGGCATCGGGCCCCACGCGCACCTGTGTGCCGTGCCATTCACGCTTCAGCACGTTCGCCTCCACCGCAGGCCGGAATCCGAACGCCCGCAGGCGTCGCCGCTCCTGCGGGGAGGCCCACACCTGATGCGTCGAGTCGAGAAGGGGCACGAGCCGCTCCGTGATCTCGGCAACCGGTGACCCCTCGGGGTCGTGGTGTGAATCGGTGGACACGCCCTGAGTATGGCGGGTCTCCCGGCCAACCGACGCATCGCCGCACGGCGTGTGCGATCGTGTCTCGCAGGCCGAAATCGGGGAGTCCTCCCGGGGCATATTCCGAAGTCGGCGCAGAGAGCGGGGAAATGTGTATGATGGTCGTTCCGCCTGCGCCGAAACTCGTGCCTTTCGCCCGGTGCGACGGCGTCCGGTGGCCGCGTCGAACGTGCCCGCACCGCTCACTGCCCACTCACGCTGTGTGTCCGCGTCCATAACGCGTATCGACGCCTGCCCATTCATCACCGAGCTCACGTCAGGAGGCTTCGCGACTTGAGCACGCCCACCGCAGCCCGGTCCCGGCACAACTTCTCGCAGATGGAGAAGTTCCTTCCGGTCCCCAATCTCATCGACATCCAGCGCGCCAGCTTTGAGCACTTCCTCAATGAAGGTCTGCGCGAGACCGTCAACGACATCTCGCCGATCCAGGACTTCACCGGCACGCTCATGGTGGAGTTCGGTCCCTACACCATCGGTGGCTGGGAGCCCGGGATGCCATTCTCGGAGATCTTCCCGAACAACCCCATCAAGGAGTGCCGCGAGAAGGACCTGACCTACGCGGCCCCGCTCACGATGGAGGTCTCGTTCGTCAACAAGGAGACCGGCGAGATCCGTCGCCAGAAGGTCTTCATGGGCGACCTCCCGCTCATGACCGACTGGGGCACCTTCATCATCAACGGCACCGAGCGCGTGATCGTCACGCAGCTGGTGCGTTCGCCGGGTGCCTACCTGATGGAGCCCAAGGACCGCGAGAAGCAGGTCTTCATCGCGAACCTCATGCCGGCTCGTGGCTCGTGGGTGGAGCTCGAGATCGACAAGAAGGGCCTTGTCAACGTCCGCATCGACCGCAAGCGCAAGCTGCCGGTCACCACGCTGCTGTTCGCGCTGGGCTACACGCGCGACGACGTGCGCAACCTCTTCCCGCACCCGACGGACAAGAAGCGCATCAACCCGTTCATCGAGCGCACGCTCGAGAAGGACGTCACCGAGGGCGACGACGCCCGCGGCAACGCCAAGTCGCTGCAGGACCTCGAGGCACTCGCACGCGAGATGCAGACGCTGGCCAAGGACATCGACACGGTGCCCGGCGACGAGCGTCTGCGCATCGAGGGCGAGATCGAGCGCATCGAGAAGCGCATTGACATGCGCGCCGGCGAGCTCATGCAGAACGCCCTCATCGAGGTGTTCAAGAAGCAGCGCCCGGGCGAGCCGCCGACCGAGGTCAACTCGCTCAACCTGGTGCGTGGTCTCTTCTTCGACCCCAAGCGCTACGACCTCACCAAGGTCGGCCGCTACAAGCTGAACACGCGTCTGGGCGAGGACGCCGTCTCCGGCGTGCGCACCCTGGCCAACCCGCGCTTCACGGGTTCGCGCACGGGCATGACCGACGACCTCGTGGAGCTCATCCGCCGCCTGGTGGATCTGCCCATTCGCTACGGCATCGACGAGGAGAGCACCGACTTCGCCGCCGACGGCAACATGCTGCCGCGCGACGAGATGGTGCACGAGCTCGACGAGTACGAGCACTTCGGCAACCGTCGCCTGCGTACGGTCGGTGAGCTCATTCAGGAGGCCTTCCGCATCGGCCTCTACCGCATGGAGCGTGTGGTCCGCGAGCGCATGAGCACCGAGGACCCCGACACCATCACGCCGCAGACGATCATCAACATCCGTCCGGTGGTCGCGGCGCTGAAGGAGTTCTTCGGCTCGTCGCAGCTGTCGCAGTTCATGGACCAGACCAACTCGCTGGCAGGCCTCACGCACCGCCGTCGTCTCTCGGCGCTGGGTGCCGGCGGACTGACCCGTGAGCGGGCCCCAATTGAGGTGCGCGACGTGCACCCCACCCACTACGGCCGTATGTGCCCGATTGAGACCCCGGAAGGCCCGAACATCGGCCTGATCGGCTCGCTGTCGTCGCACGCCACGGTGAACGAGTTCGGCTTCATCCAGACGCCGTACCGCGTGGTGAAGAACGGCAAGCTGCAGAAGGACGCAGCGGGCGAGTGGGAAGTCACGTGGATCGACGCCACGCAGGAGGAGAACCGCGTCATCGCCCAGGCGAGCGCGGAGATCGACAAGTCCGGCAAGCTCCTCGACGAGGAAGTGCTGTGCCGTCGCAATGGCCAGCCCATCACCGTGGACCCGAAGGACGTCGACTTCATGGACGTCTCTCCCGACCAGATCGTGTCGGTGGCCACGGCCCTCATCCCGTTCCTCGAGCACAACGACGCCAACCGCGCGCTCATGGGCGCCAACATGCAGCGTCAGGCCGTTCCGCTCCTCGTGAGCGAGGCCCCGCTGGTGGGTACCGGTATGGAGCACCGTGCCGCGGTTGACACCGGTGACGTGGTCGTGGCCCGTCGCGGCGGCACCGTTGCCGCTGTTGACGCCACGCGCATCATCGTCGAGACCAAGGGCGGGGAGCACGACGAGTACCCGCTCGAGAAGTTCGTGCGCAGCAACCAGGGCACGCTCATCCACCAGAAGCCCATCGTGAAGGTGGGCGACAAGGTGGTTGACGGCGGGGTGCTGGCCGACGGCTCGTCCACCGACATGGGTGAGCTGGCGCTGGGCAAGAACATGCTCGTCGCCTTCATGTCGTGGGAGGGCTACAACTTTGAGGACGCGATCATCGTGTCGCAGCGCCTCGTGAAGGACGATGTGCTCTCGTCAATTCACATCGACGAGTACGAGATTGACGCCCGCACCACCAAGCTGGGCGCCGAGGAGATCACCCGCGACATCCCGAACCGCTCCGAGGAGTCGCTTGCCGACCTCGACGAGCGCGGCGTGGTGCGCATCGGTGCCGAGGTGGCATCGGGCGATCTGCTGGTGGGCAAGGTCACGCCGAAGGGTGAGACCGAGCTGACCGCCGAGGAGAAGCTCATCCGCGCCATCTTCAAGGAGAAGGCCGGAGAGGTGCGCGACACCTCGCTGAAGGTTCCGCACGGATCCGCCGGCAAGGTGATCGACGTCAAGACGTTCAGCCGCGAGGCCGGCGACGACCTGTCCGCAGGCGTCAACGAGCTGGTGCGCGTGTACGTGGCCAAGCGCCGCAAGATCTCCGAGGGCGACAAGCTGGCTGGTCGCCACGGCAACAAGGGCGTCATCTCGAAGATCGTGCCGGAAGAGGACATGCCGTTCCTCGAGGACGGCACGCCCATCGACATGATCCTGAACCCGCTCGGTGTGCCGAGCCGCATGAACATCGGCCAGATCCTCGAGACCCACCTGGGTTGGGCAGCCAGCCGCGGCTGGGTGAAGGGCGACAACGGCAAGACCGAGCGCACCTTCGTGGCCACGCCGGTGTTCAACGGTGCCACGCCGGATGACGTCGACCGCGTGCTGGTCGAATGGGCCGAGGCGCACGCCGACGAGCCCATCGACATGAACGTGAAGGGCACGCACCAGGAGGGCCGCCGGGTGTCCGGCAAGCTGCGCCTGTTCAACGGTCGCACGGGCGAGCCGTACGACGGCCGCATCACCGTGGGCTACATGTACATGCTCAAGCTGCTCCACCTGGTGGACGACAAGATCCACGCGCGCTCCACCGGTCCGTACTCGCTCGTCACCCAGCAGCCGCTGGGCGGCAAGGCGCAGTTCGGTGGCCAGCGCTTCGGTGAGATGGAGGTGTGGGCACTCGAGGCGTACGGCGCCGCCTACACCCTGCAGGAGATGCTCACCATCAAGAGCGACGACACCGTGGGCCGCGTGAAGGCCTACGAGGCCATCGTGAAGGGCGAGAACATCCAGGAGCCGTCGATCCCGGAGAGCTTCAAGGTGCTGCTGAAGGAGATGCAGTCGCTGGGGCTCGACGTGCGTATCGAGGGCGAGACCGGCATCGAGGCCGCCGCCCGCGAGGACGACGACCTGCTGCGTGCGGCTGAGGAGCTGGGCATTGACCTCAGCGGCGCACCGATTTCGGAGGAAGACGAGCTCGAGGCCGAGGCCCAGGCGGCGAAGGCCGCCGCAGCCGCGGACGAGGGGGAGAAGGTCGCTGCCACAGCCGGCGACGACGATGCGGAGGCAAGCTCGTGATCGACATCAACAACTTCGACTCCATCAAGATCGGCCTCGCCTCGTCGAAGCAGATCCGCCAGTGGTCGTCGGGTGAGGTCACCAAGCCCGAGACCATCAACTACCGCACGCTCAAGCCCGAGAAGGATGGGCTCTTCTGCGAGAAGATCTTCGGTCCCACCAAGGACTGGGAGTGCTACTGCGGCAAGTACAAGCGCGTGCGCTACAAGGGCATCATCTGTGAGCGCTGCGGCGTCGAGGTGACCCGCGCCAAGGTGCGCCGCGAGCGCATGGGCCACATCGACCTGGCCGCACCGGTCAGCCACATCTGGTTCTTCAAGGGCGTGCCCAGCCGCATCGGGTACATCCTCGACCTGGCGCCCAAGGAACTCGAGAAGGTTCTGTACTTCGCCGCATCGATCGTCACCGCGGTCGACGTGGAGAAGCGCGAGGCCGACCTCGTCACCCTGCAGGGGCAGGTCGACGAGGCCGTGGGCCAGCTGGTGAGCGACCGCGACATCCGCACGGCCGAGCTGCGGGAGCGCCTCGACCGCCGTGTGAACTGGCTGCGCGAGGGCGAGGTCACCGGCTTCGACGTCGAGGACGAGTTCTGGCTCGAGGACGTCGCCACCACGCGTGACCCCGAGAACCCCGAGGCGCCGCCGGTGCCCCGTGAGATCACCGACGCCGAGCGCAAGTCGATCGAGTCGGAGCTTCGCAAGGAGACCGACGCACTCATCCGCGACGACGAGCGTTACACCGAGGAGTCGGTGGAGCGTCTGCAGGAGGCCTGGTCGAAGTTCCAGAGCATCAAGACGCGTGAGGTCATCGCCGATGACCAGCTCTTCCGCGAGATGCGCGATCGCTTCGGGTCGGCCTACGGATTCGGTGAGTACTTCGAGGGTGGCATGGGCGCGGCGGCAATTCGCCGTCTGCTTGAGGACTTCGACCTCGAGGCCGAGGCCGTCACGCTTCGCGAGACCATTCAGACCTCGCGCGGTCAGCGCCACGCACGTGCCCTCAAGCGCCTGCGTGTCTGTTCCGCGTTCATTCACTCCGACAACCGTCCGGAGTGGATGATTCTCGAGGCCGTGCCGGTGATCCCGCCGGAACTGCGTCCGATGGTGCAGCTGGACGGTGGCCGCTTTGCCACCTCCGACCTCAACGACCTGTACCGCCGCGTCATCAACCGCAACAACCGCCTGAAGCGGCTTCTTGACCTCGGCGCCCCCGAGATCATCGTGAACAACGAGAAGCGCATGCTGCAGGAGGCCGTTGACGCGCTGTTCGACAACGGCCGCCGCGGCCGTGCGGTGACCGGGCCGGGCAACCGCCCGCTCAAGTCGCTGTCGGACATGCTCAAGGGCAAGCAGGGCCGCTTCCGTCAGAACCTTCTGGGCAAGCGCGTGGACTACTCGGGCCGTTCGGTCATCGTGGCCGGTCCCGAGCTTCGCCTGTACCAGTGCGGTCTGCCCAAGCTCATGGCGCTTGAGCTCTTCAAGCCGTTCATCATGAGCAGGCTGGTGGAGCGCAAGCAGGTGCAGAACATCAAGGCCGCAAAGAAGCTGGTCGACTCGATGATCCCCGAGGTGTGGGACGTCCTCGAGGAGGTCATCGCGGAGCACCCGGTGCTGCTGAACCGCGCACCCACGCTGCACCGCCTCGGCATCCAGGCCTTCGAGCCCGTGCTGGTGGAGGGCAAGGCCATCCAGCTGCACCCGCTCGTCTGCACCGCGTTCAACGCCGACTTCGACGGCGACCAGATGGCTGTGCATCGTCCCCTGTCGGTGGAGGCGCAGAGCGAGGCCCGCATTCTCATGCTGTCGGCCAACAACATCCTGTCGCCGGCCCACGGCCGTCCGATCACGGTGCCGAGCCAGGACATGATCCTCGGCCTGTACTACCTCACGTACTGCCCCACGGTGTACGTGCGCGAGAAGGGCGAGTCGGGCAACGGCCGTGCCATCGAGGTCATTGACCTGTGGGACAGCGAGGGTCGCCAGTACGTCATCCCCAAGGGCCACGAGGCCCGCATCGAGGGTGTGACCGACTGGGTTGCCGATCCGTTCAAGGAGGCCCCGCAGGCCGCGCCGCTGCCGTTCCGTGGCGACGACGAGCTGCTGGGTGCCCTCGATCACCGCATCGTGCACCTGCAGGACCTGGTGGAGATCCGCCACAACCCCGACCACGCGTCGGGTCGCCTGGTGACCACCGCCGGTCGCGTGCTCTTCAACCATGAGCTGCGTACGCAGCTCGACCACCTGATGGCGCACCGCGACGACCTGCACCCGTACCCGTGGCAGAACCGTGTGTTCACCAAGCGTGAGCTCGGTGAGTTCATCGAGCAGCTGGTTGACCTGTACGGCGCCACGCCGGTGTCGATGCTGCTCGACACCTTCAAGGCGCTGGGCTTCCGCTACGCCAGCCAGTCGGGCATCACGATCTCGAAGAACGACGTGGTGATTCCGCCGGAGAAGCCCGAGATCCTCGCGAAGTACGACGCCGAGGTGCAGCGTTTCGAGGACTTCTTCGCCGAGGGCCTCATGACGGCCGAGGAGCGCCACGAGCGCGTAATCGCGTTGTGGGACGACGCCACCGACGAGGTCGCAAGCGCGATGCAGGAGCACCTCTTCCGCCTGAACCCCATCTTCATGATGGCCAACTCGGGCGCGCGTGGTTCGTTCAAGCAGATCCGCCAGCTCGCGGGCATGCGTGGCTGTATGGCAAACCCGAAGGGCGAGATCATCGAGCGCCCGATCAAGAGCAACTTCATGGAGGGGCTCTCGGTCCTCGAGTACTTCATCTCCACCCACGGTGCCCGTAAGGGTCTCGCGGACACGGCGCTG
>CAIPNN010000004.1 GCA_903866425.1 uncultured Actinomycetes bacterium | reverse complement strand
CGCCCGTGACCTTCCACCCCGCTGTGGCGCTGCTCTGAAATGCAGCCATGAGCCAGGCGAGTGCGGTGATGATGACCAGAATGCCAACCAGAATGGCGACGCTCACAGAGGCGACCGCAGGCACGGCTATGGCGATGATGCCCACGATGATGCCGAGAATTCCGGCCCACATGAGGGCAGTGCTTGATTGTTTTGCAGCGTTGAGAGAATCAGTGCCCATGTGGGCGGGCTCCTTGTGAGTGGTGCATAGCGGTCGTTATTTCCCGATACGCGATGGGAACCCTGCCGCGATGGATCAGTCGAGCCCGGTGCGGGTTTCCACTGCGACCCCGGCCCGCCCCGCCAGGTCGTTGAGCGTGCCGTCGTACGTCGCGGCACGCACCTCGTTTTCCGGTACGCCGGCCTCAACGAGGCGCTGCTCCAGTCCGCGCTCGCTTGCGTGCCGGAAGAACAGAATCCCAATGGCAACAAAGGTGATGGCGCAGTGCGCCAGCGCCATGATCGTCCCGGCATTGGCCTGATCCTGCATGGGCGAGATGCCCCATGCGAGGGCGCCCGCCGAGTGGCCGTCGTACAGCACCGACCCGGAGAACCAGAAGAGATTGGCCAGCAAGATGCCCGTGAACCAGACCACGATGAGTTCGCAGCACTTGGCCCCCGTGCGAAACCACTCGGGTGGGTCGACGATGCGGTCGGTGATCGGTGCCCACAGGGCAATGCCCGCGAGAAACACCACGACCTGCTGGAGCAGCCAGAGCGCGGGCCGCGCCACGACCTCGTGGTGCACATCGGGCACGATCCACACGATGGTGCTGGCGAGCCAGATGCTGAAGGCCACGACGGGATGCAGCACCACGGCCAGTACGCGGCGGCGGGCGCGTGTGCCGCGGGGGGCAGGGGACACGCCAAGAAGCACGAGCACGGGTGCGAGGGCTCCCAGAAGCACATGCTGCAGCATGTGCGCCTGCAGCAACCCCCCTTGGGCGATGGTGGCAAGCGGCGCACACAGCGAGATCACCGCAACGCCGACGCCGGCCCACAGAAACCACATGTGCCGTCGGCGAAGGTCGTGCGGCTCGCTGCGGGCGGGGCTCGCGAGCACCCCCATGGCCACGAGTGACCCGATCAGCACGCCGGGGAATACCCACAGCGACCACCACGCATCGTCTTGCACCCTGCGGAGTGCGCTGTCGTACCCACCCCAGATGTCCGACGCGCCCCCCGTGACCCCTGCGATCACGACACCAAGCGCCACGCAGGCCGCGAGCGCGAGCGCCGCGAGAATCCATCGGGCGCCTCTCGGCAACTGGGGTGCGGCGGACGCGGTGCTCATCGGGCCATGACGCTAGCGTGAGGACATGCGTGAGATCCACATCCGCGGTGACATGATCCGTTTGGGGCAGTTGCTGAAGCTCGCCGACATCGCCGGGGGCGGCGGCGACATCAAGGCCATCCTGGAAGACGGGGTTCTCGTCAATGGCCAGCCCGAGGCGCGTCGGGGACGCCAACTGCACGACGGCGATCAGGTCGATGCCGTCGGTGAGACCCTCAGGGTCGTCGCACAGGGCTGACGGGGACGAACGGCCCGGCGCTCTCGCGCTGCGGGTGGAACAATCACCACATGGCGGAGATCGGACACACGGCAATCGGTGCATGGAGCGGCGGCCGGGTAATGCACTTCGGGGAGCCGCTCGACGATGACCGCCTTGAGGCGCTGCTGCGGCCCGGCGATGACATCAACACCATCATCACGGCAGACGTCTATGCCGAGGGTGAGGCCGATCGTATTGTGGGCCGCTCCATCGCAGGTTTGCCGCGCGACTCGTACAACCTGATCACCGCCGTTGGGCACGACTTCTACAACGGGGTCCGTCGCGGGTCGAGCGGGTTCCCCCGCTTTACCGACCCGGATCTGCGCGGCCCAGAGGGCTACCGCGACTACCTGTTCATGGCGCTCGAGAACAGCCTCGAGCGGCTCGGGCAGGACCATGCAGATCTCGTACTGCTGCACAACCCTGACCGTGTCGGGTACACCAGCGACGTGGTGTGGCGTGCCATGAGTGACCT
>CAIPNN010000003.1 GCA_903866425.1 uncultured Actinomycetes bacterium | reverse complement strand
GTGCTCTTCCTTCGCGCGGCGCACGCGCGGCGAACTGGTGCGGACGCTCGCATTGAAGATGCGGCCCGCGTCGCCATCGCTGTCGTAGTCCCATCGGCCGGCCTCGACGCACGACACCGGCACTCCCAGGGTACTGCCGGCCTCAACCAGCACCGACACGTTCAGGATGCGGTTCTGCTTGGCGCCCTCGAGCTCCTCGCCGTCGTACATCAGCACCCGGTGCGGCGTGGGGTTGTGCACCCGCAACTCCCCCACGCTGCCGTCCTCGTCCACCTCGGTCACGGTGAACCCGAGCGCAACCGCCTGAGCCAGGGTGATGTACTCAGCCACCGGCTCCGATGCGGGAAACAGCGGCACCACAGTGATGCCCCGGTGGGTAATGACCTCGCCGGGAGCGAAGGTGGTAAGTGGCGTGGTGGCGGTGCTCATGGCGACATCTCCTGTGTTGCGTTCTCGCCACGGTGTCTGGCACCACCCCCCAGATCCTTACGCCCGATGCGATGCGCGGTAACCCGGTGCCAGACACCGCCCGGTGTCTGGCACCGGGCGGTGTCTGGCACCGGGGGCGTCCTCGGGCGCAGGTGTCCCCGGGCATACGTACGCTCTGTGAGAACACGCGACGTAAGAAAGGAGCCCTCGCCTCGCGTCTCTCCCGTGATGAATCTGAAGCACGCGATCGTGCGCTCCTTGCAGCGGGCGACCTGGACGGACTCTGTGCGCGCTACTGGGAGCCCGTGCTCGCGTGGATCCACACCACTGCGCGCGTCTCAGCCGGTGAGGCCGAGGACATCCGCCAGGAGGTCTTCGTGCGCATCACCCGTGAGATCCGGGGTGGCATGGACTACCGCATTCCGGTGGGCGCCGCCATCTTCAAGATCGCCGGCTGGACCACGCGCGGCTATATCGAGCGCGCGGCCAAGCGGGGCGAGCGCGAGGCGTATTCAGAGGACATCGATCAGGAAGGTGCCGACGCGCAGGCCGCGTACCAACTTGATCAGGTGGGGCAGGACGATGATGTCACCCGCCTGTTCGCCGGCCTGCCGGACCGCGAGAGGCAACTGATGACCTTGGTATATCTCGAGACGATGACGCTGGCGGATGCCGCCCAGGTGATGGGCATCAAGGGCAACAATGCCCACCAGATTCATCACCGGGCCAAAGAGAAGCTGGCCCGTCTGATTGCAGAGGACCAGGCATGACCACAGACGAGTTGATCGAAGAGTTCCGTCGGGCGTACCTGGCCGGCGAGCGCCCCGACGCAGCCGCGTTCATGAACCGTGCAAGCGACGATCAACGCGACGCGCTGGGCGTGGGCATCCGCATGGTGCTGGCCGAGGAACCCCCACCCGACCCCGCGCCCGAGACCCTCGTGATGGTGCAGGCCATGATGCGCGGCGAGCAGCCCCTCATCGCGCTGCGCGCCTCCAAAGGCCTCACCCGCGATGTGGTGGTGCACCGCCTGCGCGAACTGCTGCTGCTGGGCCCCGACCGCGAGCCCAAGGTGGCCGAGTACTACCACGAGCTTGAGACCGGCCAGTTGCCTCTCGCGGGTATCCGTGACCGCGTATTCGACGCGCTGGCGAGCGCCCTCGACGTCGCACGATCGTCGCTCATGCTCAAGGGCCCCGGGCC
>CAIPNN010000002.1 GCA_903866425.1 uncultured Actinomycetes bacterium | reverse complement strand
CGCCCCGTCGAGGATGATGATTGCCGACTCGGTGTCGTCAGTGGCCACGACCTGCGGGGTGCGATGGCCCGATACCCAGTCATGCCACGCCGTGGCGGCGAGCACCGCATCTGCGGGCTGGCTGTCAGTGGCGCCGATACCTGCCATCACGACGGTGGGCACCAGCACCGCCACACCAGCGGCAATTGCCACGCTCATGCGCCTGCTCAGACGCACGCTTCGACGGCGAGCGCGGCTCATGCGGCGATGCCCCCCGGAGGCGCGGTGGCAATGGCGTCCTCACCCACAAAGTCGGGCCACGCGATGATCGGCGTGAATGCGGCGGCGGCGGCGATCATTGCTGCATTATCGGTGCAAAGGGCACGATCGGGAATCGCAAGTTGCAAACCGCGGTCCGCGGCGCCCTCGGTCACCAGTTCGCGCAGTCGCCCATTTGCCGCGACACCGCCCCCGATCGACACCGCCGGCACCCCGTGGGTATCAGCGGCGCGCATCAGCTTGTCGGCCAGCGGACGCACGATGGCCTCCTGATAGGACGCCGCGAGATCGGCACGGCGGGCGGTGGTGCCCTCCTCGCCCAGTTCGCGCACCGCGTACAGCAGGGCCGTCTTCACACCGGCATACGAGAAGTCGGCGCTCGGACCACGTCCCTTGAGCCCCACCGGGAAGTCAAACGCACCGGCATCGCCCTCACGGGCCAGCGCCTCCAGCCCCGGGCCGCCCGGATACGGAATGCCCAGCAGGCGGGCGCCCTTGTCGATGGCCTCGCCCGCAGCATCGTCGAGGGTCTGCCCCAGCAGCACTGGCGCTGCGTAGTTCTCCACCAGATCGAGCCGGGTGTGGCCGCCCGATGCCGTGAGCGCCACGAACGGGGGGTCAAGCGCCACGGGCTCAAGCCACGTGGCGGCGATGTGGCCGTGCAGGTGATCAACCATCACCAGATCCTTGCCGGTGGCGTACGCCAGCGACTTGGCGGTGGCCACGCCCACCAGAAGCGCACCGATGAGCCCCGGCCTGCGGGTGACTGCGATGCGCGAGATGTCAGCGAGCGTGAGACCGGCGTCGGCGAGTGCCTGGTCAACGACGGCGTTGACGGTGGTGAGGTGATGACGCGCGGCGACCTCGGGCACCACGCCGCCGTACACCGAGTGCAGCTCCGCCTGCGACGCCACCACGTTGCTGAGGATGCGACGGCCATCGACCACCGCGGCGGCGGTCTCGTCACACGACGTCTCGATTGCGAGCACCGGGTCGCTCACGCGGCACCCTCCGAAGGCTCGCGCCACATGATGAGCGCGTCTTCCTGATTGTCGGAGTAGTACCGCGGGCGCACGCCCGAATCGACGAATCCACGGCTGCGGTACAGACGGATTGCGGGCTCGTTGGACACCCGCACCTCGAGCGTGTACCGCCGGTACGGGCGCCCGTCGAGCGCGGCGATAGCCCCATCAACCAGCACCGCACCCACCCCGCGGCCACGACAGCCGGGGTCGACGGCGACGTTCAGCACGTGCCAGCAGTCGGCCTGGCCCGCGCATGCGATGTACCCCACCACGTCGCGTCCCTCGGTGGCCACCAGCATCACGCCCTCAGCACGCGAAAGTTCACTGGCGATGAGCTGCCGCGTCCATGGCACCGGGTTGCTGCGCTGCTCGATTCCGTAGATGGCAGTGAGGTCGTCCTCACGGGCAAGGCGCACCTTCGTGCGCGGCGTGGCGGGGGCCTTGGGGCTGGTCACGCGCCTGCCCCCTCGGCGATGCGCTTGAGCCGGTTCTCCTCGGCATCGGGCAGGCGCAGGTAGGCGGGCTGCACGGGCAGCGGGCCTGCCGTGCGCACGCGGTGCACCAACGCCAGCGCGCTGATGCGGTGCGGTGCGTCGCCGGCCGCCACACGCAGCCCCTCAGTGGCGGGCACGAGCGCGGCACCATCCCCCACCAGTACGGCAGGCCCGGCGGCAGTGGCCGCCGCGGCAAAGTCGGCAGGCGCCCAGGCCGCAGGTGCAATCACCTCGGTGAGCGCACCGTCGGGACCCTCGCGATACACGGCGGCGAACACCTCGCGGCGCCGGGCGTCGATGACTGCCGCAACCAGCTCGTCGCCCTCACGCACCAGCACGCCTCCCACCGCCAGCGCCTCGAGGCTCGATGCGCCATGCACCGGGATGCCGAGCGCCTGCCCAAGGCCCATCGCGGTCGCCATGCCGATGCGGATACCGGTGAAGCCACCGGGGCCCACGCCCACCACGATCTCGTCGACGTCGGTCACGGCGACCCCGGCCGACCCGAAAAGGTGATGCGCGGCCTCGAGCACGCGGCGCCCGCCACCCGGCGTCTGCCCCAGCCACAGCTCGGCGATGGGGCCGTCGTCGCCACACAGTGCGAGAACCGGCGTGGGCGTGGCGGTGTCAAGCGCGAAGGTGATCAACCAGTGCCTCAAGTGCTGCGTCGGTTGCGGCGTCACACCCCGCCACGTGTATCACCCGGGTGTCGCCGCCACCGTGATCGATGTCCACCCGTACCCGGGGGTCTGGCAGCCCGCCCTCAATCGAGTCGGGCCACTCGATGAATGCGACGCCCTCGTCGCCGATGGCCTCGAGCGCCAGCCCGATCTCCTCGTCGTCGGGGTCACCCAGGCGCCAGGCGTCGAGATGCGCCACCGGCACGCGCCCGGCGTACTGATTTGCGATGGTGAACGTGGGGCTCGTCACCGGCCCCTCCACCCCCAGCGCACGCGCTGCGCCACGCACGAGCGTGGTCTTGCCGGCCCCCAGATCGCCTCGCAGCAGCACGATGTCTCCGGGACCCAGCAGGTTGGCAATGCCTGCGCCAAGCGCCTCGGTGGTGTCTGCGTCGGTGGTGGTGATCTCGGGCACGGCTGTCAGAAGAGCCCCATCTGCGACGAGGCATCGTCGGCTGCAGCCGGTGCCGCGGCCACCGCGACTGGTGCGGAGGTGCCGATGAGTTCAGGGATGCGGGCGAAGTCGTCCTGCAGCGTGCCGAGCATGGCCCGCGTATAGAGCGCGGCGGCAGGATGGAACACGGGGTACAGCGTGAACGGCACGCCCGCGAACTCGACCTGCTGCACCACCCCGTGCACGGTGCTGATGCCATCGGGGCTGCCCGAGATGAGCTTGGTGGCGAAGTTGCCAAGCGTGCAGACCAGGCGTGGTCGCACCAGCGACACCTGCTCTGCCAGGTACCCCTGACAGGCCTCGATCTCGGCCGCCTGCGGGTCGCGGTTACCGGGCGGGCGGCACTTGAGCACGTTGGCGATGAAGACCTGGTCGCGGGAAAGCCCGATGCCCTCAAGCAGGGAGTCGAGCAGCTGGCCCGCACGGCCGACGAACGGCACGCCGGTTTCATCCTCGGTGGCGCCCGGGGCCTCACCCACGAACATCAGGTCGGCGTCCGGATTTCCGCTGCCCACCACCACATTCGTGCGTCCTTCGGCAAGGGCGCAACGCGTGCACTGACGCAGCGAATCGTGGAGTCGCTCAAGGGCCTGCGCACGAACGGCAGCGTCGCTCATCAGCAGGTGAGGCTACGGGCGGGACCGGACGTTCGGGCGACCATTCCGCAAGCACTTGTTACATCGCCCTCTGGCGGTCTAGATTGCCGCATCCGAGCACGGCGAGAAGCCTGGTACCCCCGATGGGGACTGGAGCGAGTCCGGTTCGGCGCAGCCCATTGAATTCAGTGGGTGCGTCGCCCTGCGCGTTCCCTCATCGAGGTCTGGCACACGCCGCTTCACGATGACAGCGAACGCCGCCGACTCACACTCCAACGCCCCGCGACCCGCAGTGGTCCGCACGGTTCCCGAACTCAGGGAGGCCGTTGCCGCCCTCCGCGCGAGCGGCCGTCACGTGACGCTTGTGCCCACCATGGGCGCATTTCACGAGGGGCATCTCTCGCTGATGCGCGTGGGTGCCGACGCAGGCGACGCCGTGGTGGTGTCGCTGTTCGTCAACCCCACGCAGTTCGGCCCCACCGAAGACCTGGCGGCCTACCCGCGCGACGAGGATCGCGATCTGCGCCTTGCCGCCGAGGCCGGCGCCGAACTGGTGTGGGCGCCCTCGGTCGAGGACGTCTACCCCGAGGGCTTCGCGATCGCCGTCGACATCACGGGCCCGGCGGAAGGGCTTGAGGGCGCCGTGCGGCCCCACCACTTCGGCGGCGTGGCCACCGTCGTGGCCAAGTTGCTCACCGCCGTGCGCCCCGACCGCGTGGTGTTCGGCCAGAAGGACGCCCAGCAGGTTGCCGTGATCCGCCGCATGATGCGCGACCTGCATCTGGACGACATCCAGATGATCGTGGCCCCAATCGTCCGTGAGGCGGACGGCCTGGCCATGAGCAGCCGCAACGTCTACCTGGGCCCTGAAGACCGTGCCGCCGCTGTGGTGCTGTCGCGCGGCCTGGCCGACGCCGCCTCGCTCGCAGAGGAAGGCGAAATGGATGTCGCGCGCCTCGAAGAGGCCGCGATGGCGGCCATGCAGGCCGAGCCCCGCTGCGCGCCCGAGTACGCAAAGGTGGTCGACCCCGACACCTTCATCCCCAGGACGCGCCTCGATGGCCCGTCCGTGCTGTGCGTCGCCGCCCGCGTGGGCCCGGCGCGACTGATCGACAACCGGGAACTTCCCGTTCCCACCACCCGGAGGACACCTGTGCCGCGAGCACGCATGATGCTGAAGAGCAAGATCCACCGCGCGACCGTCACGGACGCGAACCTCAATTACGTGGGGAGCATCACGGTGGATCGCGACCTGCTCGACCTCGCGGACATCCGCGAGTACGAGAAGGTGTCGGTACTCAACATCAACACCGGTGCCAGGTTTGAGACCTACGCAATTGATGGCCCCCGTGGCCGCGGCGACGTGTGTCTCAACGGCGCGGCAGCCCGCCTGGCCCACCCCGGCGATCTGGTGATCATCCTCACCTACGCCGAGTTCGAGGAGTCGGAGCTCGTGGACGGCTACGAGCCCACGGTTGTGCACGTGAACTCGCGCAACGAGGTGACCGAGTTGGTTGAGGACATGGTCCCCGTCATGTGGGACGTCGACTGATCCTCTCCCCCGCCGACATCCGCGCGCTCAAGGGGCGGCGTCGCCTGGCCATGCTGACGGCCTACGACTACCCCATGGCGCTCGCGCTCGACCAGGTGGGGCTCGACATCATGCTGGTGGGCGACAGCATGGGCGAGGTGGAGCTGGGCTACGACTCCACACGCGCCGTGACGCTCGAGATGATGGCCCACCACGTTCGCGCAGTGGCAAACGGGGCCACACGCACGCACATCTGCGGCGATCTGCCCGCTGACACCTACACCACCCCTGCGCAGGCTGTGGAGAGCGCACAGGTGCTCATTGACGCCGGCGCGCACTCAGTCAAGCTTGAGGGCGCACTCGTGCCCCAGGTCGAGGCGATCATCGCCGCGGGTATTCCGGTGATGGGCCACGTGGGCCTGCTGCCGCAGACCGCCGAAGGTGGCTACCGCAAGCACGGCAAGACCACCGAGGAGGCCTCGCAACTGGCTGCAGACGCCCGCGCGCTCGACGCCGCCGGTTGCTACGCCATCGTCATCGAGTGCGTTGACGCTGAGGCATCGCGCGAGATCACCGAGGCCGTCACCGCCCCCACCATCGGCATCGCGGCCGGCACCGACTGCGACGGCCAGGTGCTGGTGAGCACCGACCTGCTGGGCCTCCTGCCCAACCCGCCCGCATTCGTGCAGGCCCGCGCAAACCTTCGCGAGATCATCCAGGGTGCCGCGGCCGAGTTCGCGGCCGAGGTGCGCGCCACCGCTGTGCCCCCGGCCGTCAGGGCCGGCGAGACGCACCAGCGCTGAAAACGACACCGGCCCCTGCGATCAGCATCTGATCGCAGGGGCCGGGCGTCACCCCGCATGGGATGCGGTACTAGATAAGGCCGCCCTTCGCGATCTTGCGCAGGTTGAGGGCCTTGTTGAGGGTTGCCTCGTCCACGCCCTTCTCGCGTGCCACATCGCGCAGCGGACGGCCGCTCTTGGTGGCCTCCTTCACGATGTCGGTGGCGAGGTCGTACCCGATGTACGGGTTGAGCGCGGTGGCCGCGGCAAGCGTGCCCTCGGCGTGGCGCTCCAGCCCCTCGAGGTTCGGCGTGATGCCCTCCACACACTTCTCGCGGAACGCGGTGGTGGTGCTGGTGAGCAGCGCAACCGACTGCAGCAGGTTGCGTGCCATCAGCGGGATGCGCACGTTCAGCTCGAAGTTGCCCTGCGTGCCGCCGATGGTGATGGCGGTGTCGTTGCCGATGACCTGCGCGCCCACCTGCATGACGACCTCAGGGATGACCGGGTTGACCTTGCCGGGCATGATCGATGAGCCCTTCTGCAGCTCGGGCAGGAAGATCTCACCCAGACCACAGCGGGGGCCGGAACCCATCCACGCGAGGTCGTTGGCGATCTTGATGAGCGACACGGCGAGCATCTTGAGCGCTGCCGACGCCTCAACCAGACCGTCACGGTTTGCCTGTGCCTCGAAGGGGTCGGCGGGGGCCGAGATCTTCAGGCCCGTCTCTGACGACATGATGTCGCGCACCATCTTCGCGAACTTTGCGTGGGTGTTGAGGCCGGTGCCAGTGGCGGTACCGCCCAGCGGGATCATGCCCAGACGCGGGAGCGTGCCCTTGATGCGCTGCGTGCCCAGGCGGATCTGCGCGGCGTAGCCGCCGAACTCCTGGCCCAGCGTGACGGGCACGGCATCCATGAGGTGCGTGCGACCGGCCTTCACCAGGTCCTTGAACTCCACGGCCTTGTCGGCGAATGCCTTCTCCAGCGCGTCAAGCGCCGGCAGCAGCCCGTGGGTGATCTGGTCGAGCGCGGCCAGGTGCACGGCCGACGGGAACACGTCGTTGGAGCTCTGCCCCATGTTCACGTGATCGTTGGCGTGAACACCCTTGATCTCGCGGCTGGCGATCTTGGCGATCACCTCGTTGGTGTTCATGTTGGTCGAGGTACCCGACCCGGTCTGGAACACGTCCACCGGGAACTGGTCGTCGAACTTGCCCTTGGCCACGGCCATGCCGGCCTCGGCGATCGCGGTGGCGATACCGTCGTCAAGCAGGCCGAGCTTGGCGTTGGCGCGAGCGGCACCCGCCTTGATGCGCCCCAGCCAGTGGATGACGGGTGCCGGAACCGGCTCGCCCGAAATCGGAAAGTTGTCGACCGCCTTGTCGGTCTCCCCACCCCACAGCTTCGCCATTACGTCTCCCTGTTTCGAATCAATGGCCGGGCGAGGCTACCAACGCCAGCGCCTCGAGGATGCCCATTGCCGCATTCACGCCCAATTCGAGATGACTGACCCTCAGGTGCTCATCGGGCGAGTGATATCCGTCGTCGGGCAGCGCGAACCCGCTGAGCACCACCGACGTGCCGCGCGCGGCCATGGCAGCCACCACCGGAATGCTGCCGCCGATACCCACCGGGGTCACCTGCATGCCGGTGCCCGCCTCAATGCCCTGCATGGCGGCTCTGATGATGGGGTCGTCCGGGTCAATGCGGCTGGCGCCGGCCACCCCAAGCCCCTCGATCTCCACGTCGCAACCCGCGGGCGCGGCGTCGCGCAGCATCTGCTCCAGCACACCGGCCAGGTGCTCGGCCGATGCCCCCGGCGGAACCCGCATCGACAGCGTGGCCTCCGCAGTGGCCGGAATCGCCGTGGCAACGACGTCGGGGTTGCCCGTGCGGATGCCGTGCACATCGACTGCCGGAAGCATGGTGGTGCGCAGGTGGTATTCGGCGGCGGCGTCGGCATCTGCCGGCCGGCCACCGGCCTCGGCGAGAATGTCCGCGCCGGCGGGCAGGGTCTGCCAGGCGGTCACCTCGTCGCGTGTGGGAGCGATGACACCCTCGGCCAGGGCGGTTGGCACCCGGCCGGCCGCCGGCGTGACGGCTGACAGCATCGTCATGAGGGCGTGGGCGGCATTGAGCGCCGCGCCGCCGTGCATGCCTGAGTGCAGATCGGCAGCCGCCCCGCGCACCTTCACCCGGAAGTACGCGAGGCCGCGCAGGCCGGTGCACACGGCCGGGCGTCCCGGACCCACCATGGGCGAGTCGAAGATGATGGCCGCCCGCGGCGGTCGGGCATCGGCCGCCACCCAGTCAACCGCCGAGTGGCCGCCGCTCTCCTCTTCCCCATCCACCAGCACGCGGGCGCGCACCCGCAGGCGTCCCTCAGCCCGCAGGCGCTGCAGCGCCACGAGCAGCATGAACAGATTGCCCTTGTCGTCGCTCGCGCCGCGGCAGTAGAGGTTGTCGCCACGGATGGTGGGCTCAAACGCCGGGCTGGTCCACAGCGACGGGTCGCCGGGGGGCTGCACGTCGTAGTGGCCGTACAGCAGCACGACAGGCGCGTCGGGGTCGTCGTTGCTCGGCGGCACCTCCCCGACCACCAGCGGATGGCCGCTGGTGACGATCACCTGGGCCAGCCCGCCGGCCAGGCGCACCTCCTCGGCAACCATCGCCGCGGCGCGCTGCATGTCGTCCCCGTGCTGCGGCATCGCGCTGATGCTCGGCACGGCCAGTAGCGCCAGCAGACGCCCCATCTCATCGTCGGTCATGGGGCGATGATAGAAACACTCGTATGAACCGAACCCGTGTACGTGCAGTCGCCCTGCTGGCCGCAGCCGTCGTCGGCGCGTCAGCCCTGGCCGGCTGTGGCGATTCAGGGGGCGGCACAACCACCACTGCCTCGTCGGCACCGGCCACGTCGCCCGATGACGGCACGGTGACGATCCAGACCGACACCGTTGTGACCAACACCGCCCCACCCGTTGAGACGTCGGGCATCACGGGCAACGCGCAGCTCGATGCAGCCATCGCCGCGGTGTCGAAGGCGATCCGTGGGACCATGGCCGACCTGAACGGGTCGGCTGACGCCACCGCCCTGACCACCGCGATCATTGCGCGTGCGCAGGCCTTCGACCGGGCGATTCAGCAGGTGCACGATGTGGTGCCGGAGGACGGCGCCCAGACCAACACGCAGGACGCCATCACCACGGCGGCGCCGGCGCTTTCGCAGGCCTATCGCGACTTCAGCGATGCCGCCGCACAAGCCGCCGACAGCAACAACGCCGGTGCGCTCGCGTCGGCCAAGACCGCGCTCTCAGATGCCCTGCGTACCTTCGACGAGGCGGCGGGCACCGGCAACTAGCCCCACCCGCCGTACGCGGCCAGTGGCGGGCCGCTGGTACCGTCTGCGCATGCCGTCACTCAATCGCACCGCAATCGCGCTTCTGGCCCTGAGTGCGACCGCCCTTCCCCTCGCGGGATGCGGCTCGGACTCCGGCAGCAGCGCCACCAGCGCGCCAGCCACCGCCACCACGGCGGCACCCACGCTCGCCTCAGCAACGAATGCCCTCGGTGCCGCCGCCATGTCAGCGCTGCAGGACCTGAAAGGCGACGTCAACACGTCGAATGCCGACGCCTACCTCGAGGCCGCAACCAACGCCCAGGCGCAGTTCCAGTCCGCCGTGGCGCAGCTGCAGGCCGCCGCCGCCAACAGCGCGGCGACCAAGGCGCTGAAGGTGAGCCTCGTCACGCTGGCCGACGCCGCATCGGCCGACTACGCCGCAGTGGTGGCCGCCGGTGCATCCGATATCGCATCGCTCAAGGCCGCCGCAGCCCGCCTGCAGGCGGACCTCGGGGCGATTCTGGCGGCGCCGGCCGGCTAGGCCGTCGCCTTCGCCTTGCGTCGCCGCTTCGGTGGCGTCTTCGGCACCAGTACGCCCTTGAGGAACGCCCCGGTATGTGAGCCCGCAACGGCCGCCACCTGCTCAGGCGTTCCCGTGGCGATGATCTCGCCGCCGCCATCGCCGCCCTCGGGCCCGAGGTCGACAATCCAGTCGGCGGCTCGGATCACATCGAGGTTGTGCTCGATCACCAGCACGGTGTTGCCGGAGTCGACGAGCCGCTGCAGCACCTCAAGCAGTTTCTCGATGTCGGCGAAGTGCAGGCCGGTGGTGGGCTCGTCGAGCACGTACATGGTGCGGCCCGTCGCCACCTTGGCCAGTTCGGTTGCCAACTTCACGCGCTGGGCCTCGCCGCCCGACAGCGTGGTGGCCGGCTGCCCCAGGCGGATGTAATCGAGCCCCACATCGTGCAGCGTCTGCAGGCGCCTGCGCAGTCGCTCCACCGGCGCGAAGAACTCCACGGCTTCTTCCACGCTCATCTCGAGCACGTCGTGGATGTTCTTGCCCTTGTAGTAGACGTCGAGCGTCTCGCGGTTGTACCGCTTGCCGCCGCACACCTCGCAGGGCACGTACACGTCGGGCAGGAAGTGCATCTCGATGGTGATGGTGCCGTCGCCCTTGCAGGCCTCGCAGCGACCGCCCTTGACGTTGAACGAGAAGCGGCCGGGCGCCCAGCCGCGTGCACGGGCATCGGGCGTCATCGAGAAGAGGTCGCGCACCTGGTCGAAGGCGCCGGTGTAGGTGGCGGGGTTCGACCGGGGCGTGCGGCCGATGGGCGACTGGTCGATGGCGATGACCTTGTCGAACTGCTCGAGGCCCTCGATGCGTGTGTGGCGGCCCGGGCGGAGCGGCTTGCGGTTGAGCCGTCCGGCCATCGCCTTCAAGATGATCTCGTTGACCAGGGTGCTCTTGCCGCTTCCCGACACGCCGGTCACACAGGTGAGCACGCCCACCGGAATCGACGCGTCAATCTCCTTGAGGTTGTTCTCGCGCGCGCCCTCCACCGTGAGCCATCCCTGCGGTTCGCGGCGGGTCTCGGGGTACGGGATTGAGCGCTTGCCCGACAGATAGGCGCCGGTCACCGACTCATCCACAGCCTCCACGTCGGCGGCACTGCCGGCGGCCACCACGTGGCCCCCGTGCTCGCCCGCACCCGGACCCATGTCGATGAGGTAGTCGGACGACCGCATCATGTCTTCGTCGTGCTCCACCACCAGCACGGTGTTGCCGATGTCGCGCAGGCGCTCGAGGGTGGTGATGAGCTTGCGGTTGTCGCGCTGGTGCAGACCGATGGACGGCTCGTCGAGGATGTACAGCACGCCCACGAGGCCGGCGCCGATCTGCGTGGCCAGACGGATTCGCTGCGCCTCGCCACCCGACAGCGTGCCCGCGCCACGCGCGAGCGTGAGATACCCCACCCCCACGTCGACGAGGAACTTGAGGCGCGAGCAGATCTCGGCCACGGCCCGCTCGGCGATGAACGCCTCGGTGTCCGTGAGTTCCACCGATTGCAGGAAGCCCAGGGCGCCCTCGATGGAGTACTCGGTGAGGTCGTGGATGTTGGTGCCGCCCACGGTGACCGCAAGCGAGGTGGGCTTGAGGCGGGCGCCGTTGCAGGAGCCGCATGGGGTTGGCGACATGTACTGCTCGATGCGGTCGCGCACCAGGTTGCTGCTGCTCTGGGCGTACCGGCGGCGCATCTGCGGGATGACGCCCTCAAACCGCGCGCTGCTCGAGTACCCGCGGCGGCTGCGCTTGCCCAACTCAAGGCGCTCGGGCTTGCCCTGCGGGCCGCGCAGGAGCACCTCGCGGTCGTCCTCCAGCAACTCCTTCCACGGCACGTCCATCGGGATGTCCCAGTGGGCGCATGCCGAGCGCAGCAGCAGGTCGTAGAAGTCGGTGGTGCGGTCGGCCCACGGCAGGATTGCGCCGCCCTCAAGGGTCTTCTCGGGGTCGATGACCAACTCGGGGTCCACCTCGGCCATGAAGCCAAGGCCGGTGCACTCCTCGCAGGCACCCTGCGGAGAGTTGAACGAGAAGATGCGCGGCGCGAGCTCTGGCAGCGACGCGCCGTGCTCAGGGCACGCAAGCTTCTCGCTGTAGGTCCACGTGCGTTCGTCGCCGTCAACCTCCTGCAGACGCACCAGGCCGTCGGCCAGACGCGTGGCGGTCTCGAGGCTCTCAGTAAGCCGCCTGCGCAGGTCGCTGCGCATCACCAGCCGGTCGACCACCACCTCAACCGTATGGCGCTTGTTCTTCTCGAGCGCCGGTACCTCGTCAATTGCGTACACCTCGCCATCCACGCACACACGGGCAAAGCCCTCGTCGCGGATGTGTTCGATCACGTCCTTCTGCTCGCCCTTGCGCTCGCGCACCACAGGGGCCAGCACCATGAAGCGCGTGCCCTCGTCGAGTGCCAGCACCCGGTCGGCAATCTGCTCAACGCTCTGGCCGGCGATCTTCACGCCGCACTCGGGGCAGTGGGGAATGCCGATGCGCGCGTAGAGCACGCGCAGGTAGTCGTAGATCTCGGTGACCGTGGCCACCGTTGATCGCGGGTTGCGGCTGGTGGTCTTCTGGTCGATCGAGATAGCCGGCGACAGGCCCTCGATGTCGTCGACGTCAGGCTTGTCCATCTGCCCGAGGAACTGCCGGGCGTACGACGACAGGCTTTCGACGTACCGGCGCTGCCCCTCGGCGTACAGGGTGTCGAACGCCAGGCTCGACTTCCCGCTGCCCGAAAGCCCCGTGATCACCGTCAGTTGATCCCGCGGGATCTCGGTGGTCACGTCCTTGAGGTTGTGCTCGCGGGCACCGACGACACGAATGGAATTCACGCGGATGACTCTAACCCCCGCGCCCCCCGCCCCGGCCTGCGAACATGCACTCCGTGACGACCGCCGCCGAACGCGCCGCCTGGGCGCGCCACGCCGACGAGGCCATACGGGGCGCCGGGCTGCGTGCCGGCGGCGCCCGACAGGCCGTGGTCGACCTGCTGGCGCGGCAGGACTGCTGCCTGAGTGCCCAGGAGATACGCGACGCGCTGGCGGCGGCTCCCGGTGCCACCCCGGGCATGGCGAGCATCTACCGCGCGCTCGACACCCTCACCGAGCTGCACCTGGTGCACAAGGTCGACCTGGGCGGCACGGTGGCGCGATTCGAGCCCGCCCACCCGGGCGGTGATCATCACCACCACGCCGTGTGCCGCGACTGCGGTGCCGTGGTACCGATTGAGGACGACGCCGTGGAGCGGGCCATTCACGAAATGGCTGACCGCCTGTCATTTCAGGTGGACGCGCACGACATCACGCTGCATGGGCACTGCGCGCGCTGCGCAGGAACCACTCGCAGCCCCCACAATCACCGCTAGGGCGCACCGTCCACCGCGCGGGCCGATGCGTGGACCTTCGGCAGGTGGCGCAGGATGAACGTGACCACGGGCACCGCGATGACCAACAGGATGATTGCGATGATGGCCGAGATCACACGGTCCGCGCCGGTTGCCAGCACGTCCTGGCCCGCCGATACCAACATCACGACGGCTGCCGCCTCGAGGAACGCGTAATAGGCATAGCTCTTGCGCATGACCACGAGCGCGGAGATGTACAGCACGGTCCCAAGCACGTAGAACATCCACGGTGGCATCGGGATGAACGACACCGGGAAGACGATGAGCAGCGCAGCCAGCGTGCCCACCAGGCGATCACGCCCCCTGTGTGACGTGCCCGTGGACAGCGCCGGTACGACAGCGATGAGCGTGAGGGGAATCCAGTACCCGTGCGGCAGCCCGGTGGCAATGGCGATGGCGGAACCGCCACCCATCATCACGAGCCCGACGACAGCCAT
>CAIPNN010000001.1 GCA_903866425.1 uncultured Actinomycetes bacterium | reverse complement strand
CTCGCCAGGAGCGCCCACGCGGTGACGGCGAACGACCACTTGAGGCGCCATGCCGCGAATAGCGCGGCGACGAGATACACAACAAACACCGCGCCATGCAGTGCCCCGAAGATGCTCACCAACACCGCCGTGCTCTCGGGCACGTACTTCACGTACATGCCGATGAGCAACAGGGCCCACGTGATGGCCTCGACGATTGCCGCAACGATGAATATGCGGGCTGCCAGCGGGCGGGTCGACATACCTATCGCCCCGCCGCCGGCACGGTCACGGTGACGGCCGGCAGGTTGGTGACCACCTGAAGCTCGGTGGGCGCATCGGGACCGCCAGCCGCGAAGTAGCCGATGACCCCGCCGATGATGAGCGTCGCGATGGCCACGGCAATGGCCATCGAACGGCGCACGGTGCCGGGCGGCCGCTCTGGGCCAGGTCGCTCGCCACGCGCGCGGGCGGTGTTGGGCTGGGGCTGTCCGGTGCTCATCGGGCCACTGCATCCTGCGCGTTTCGCGCCCAGCGTGCAAATGCGGCGTCGAGCGCCACCGACGGATCCCATGCGTCGGGGGTGCCGGGGGCGGTGCGCTCGGCCAGCGTGAGGAACCACCGCGACGATCCGTCGTACACCTTCTGCAGGTCGGAAAGCGTGTACCTGCTGCCGAGGCGACGGCGCAGTTCGTCTTCGACCGCCGCCATCACGCGCAGGCGCTGGTCGCGCGCAGGTGAGGGCTCGTCAATGCGGCGATCGCCGGCGTCCCAGTCGAGCATCGCCGTCATCACCTCTGGCTGCACGCCCCTCATTCGGCAGGCTCCGCGCAGCAGGTGGCCGGCCACTCGGCGCCGCTTCGTTCGAGGATCCAGTCACCCACCGGGGTGCCGCCCTCGGCCAGCGCGAATGCCAGGTGTGCATGCAGACACTTGACGTGATCGGGGTTGCCCGAACCCGCCACGCGATGCCCGGCATGCACCTCGGCGTGGCGTTCGTGTGCGTGGGCAAGGGCGTCGGACATCTCGGGATCGGATTCCAGCATCCGCACACCCCCATCCGCCTCCAAACGGCTCACCGCCGTCACCAGTGCGCGGCAGGCAAGCCAGTCGCGCGTGGGAAATGGGTGGCCGTCGGCATTGGTGGGCGCGTTCTGAATAACGGCCGGTCCGCCATGCGGGCACCGCACCGCAACGCGGAATCCCGCGTGGGGGTCACGACCGATGAGCCTGCGAACGGCCTCGGCGTCAGCCGATGATCCCGGAGATGAATCCCCAGACACCGCCGCCGCCATCAGTCTCGGCCTTCGGTGGAGGTGACGGCTGCTTGATGCCGCGCACCGCGTACGGCGTCTCGCCCGGGCGCACCATGCCGAGCTCGCGGGCACGGGCCTCGAGCACCTGCGGATCCTTCAGTGCGCGGATCTTCACGGACAACCCATCGCGCACCTGACGCGCCTTGATGAGCGCCACCTGCTGCGCACGCAACTGCTCCTTCTGCGCGAGGTAGTCGCGCACGGGTCCGATGTACGCAAGCGCGATGCCGACGATCAGACCAACGATGAGCAACTTCTTGAGCAGCGCTGAATCCCCGCGTGCAGGGGGGCTCCTCGTGAACCCCGTCGGGGACGGGGTTCGCCACGGCCCCGGAGGCTCCTGCCCCGCGGGGGCCGTGGCCGCCCATCATCAGTGGTGCGAGAAGGCCGAGGGGCCGGGGTACGACGCCGCGGGCCCGAGGCGCTCCTCGATGCGAAGCAGCTGGTTGTACTTGGCCGTGCGCTCACCGCGGGCCGGGGCACCGGTCTTGATCTGCCCGGCGCCGGTGGCCACCGCCAGGTCGGCGATGAAGGTGTCCTCGGTCTCACCGGAGCGGTGCGAGATGATGCTGCGGTAGCCATTGCGCGATGCAAGCTCGATGGCCGCCAGGGTCTCCGACAGCGTGCCGATCTGGTTGACCTTGATGAGGATGGCATTGCCCACCCCGCGGTCGATGCCCATCTGCAGACGCGCGGTGTTGGTGACGAAGAGGTCGTCACCCACCAGCTGCACGGTGGCACCCACACGGTCGGTGAGCAGCTTCCAGCCGTCCCAGTCGTCCTCGGCCATGCCGTCCTCGATCGACACGATCGGGAAGGCGTCGCACAGCTCGCCCCAGTACTCGGCCATCTCGGCCGACGTGAGCACGCGGCCCTCGCCCTCGAGGTGGTAAGCGTTGTCCTTCCACAGCTCGGTGGTGGCCGGGTCGAGCGCAATTGAGACATCCTCGCCGGGGCGGTAGCCCGCGGCCTGGATGGCCTCCATCACCACGTCGAGTGCCGCGCGGTTGCTCGGCAGGTCGGGGGCGAAGCCGCCCTCGTCGCCCACGCCGGTTGCGAGGCCCCGCTCACGCAGCACACCCTTCAGCGCGCCGTACACCTCGGAGCCCATGCGAAGGGCCTCGGCGAAGGTGCGGGCGCCCACCGGGCAGATCATGAACTCCTGGAAGTCAACGGAGTTGTCGGCGTGCATGCCACCGTTGAGGATGTTCATGAGCGGCACGGGCATGCGGTGCGACTGTGCGCCCCCGATGTAGCGGTAGAGCGGCAGGCCGGCGTCGGCGGCGGCGGCCTGCGCCACGGCCAGCGAGCAGCCCAGAATGGCGTTGGCGCCCAGGCGGCCCTTGTTGGGCGTGCCATCCAGCTGGGTCATGGTGCGGTCAACGGTGGCCTGATCCTCGGCGTCGAGGCCCACGAGTGCGGCGAACAGTTCGTCCTCCACATTGGCAACGGCCTTCAGCACGCTCTTGCCGGCGTAGGCCGATGCCTCGCCGTCGCGCAGCTCAACAGCCTCGTGCATGCCGGTGCTGGCGCCCGAGGGCACCGCGGCGATACCGATGGCGCCACTTGCGAGTTCCACCTCGACCTCGACGGTCGGCTGGCCGCGGGAGTCAAGAATCTGACGGGCGTGAACGCGGGTGATCTCGGACATGGGGCCTTTCCGGGTTGAGCCGTTGCTTGCCCGGCGAGCCTACCGACCGCGGAAGCGCTGGTACCACTCAAGCTGAGCATCAGGGCCGAGTGACTCGAAGTCCTCCCCCGCCTCAGCCGCCATCGCGGCCGCGCCCTCCACCCGCTCACGGAACCTGGCCGCCGCCGCCCGCACGGCGATCTCAGGGTCCACACCAGCCGCGCGGGCCACTGCGACCGCCGCGAAGATGACATCGCCCACCTCGTGCTGCGACGGGTCGGCGCGCACCTCCCCCACCTCTTCGTCCAGCTTGTCGAGGGCCGAGGACACGTCGGGAAAGGCGAAACCGGCACTGGCGGCACGCTTCTGCGCCTTCGCCGCATAGGCCAGTGCAGGAAGGCCGGGCGGCAGCTCGTGGAAGATGCCCTCGTCGGGACGCTCCGCGCGCTTGCGCTGCTCCCAGATGTCGACCACGGCACCGGCATCGGCCGCCGCCTGGTCGCCGTACACGTGCGGGTGGCGACTGATGAGCTTGTCGGCCTGGCCCCGTGCGACGGTGGCGAGGTCGGCGTGGCCGTCCTCCTCAAGCAGCGCCGACAGGAACACCGACTGAAAGAGCAGGTCGCCGATCTCATCGGCCTGATGCGCCGGGTCGCCGTCGGCCACGGCCTCGGCCACTTCAAATGCCTCCTCCACCGTGTGCGGCACGATGGTGGCGGCCGTCTGCACGCGGTCCCATGGGCATTCGGCGCGCAGCCGCGACGCCACCACGGCGAGCTCCGCCACGCGCGCACCAATCGCCCTGGCACGCAGCACGTCGCGCGATGGGCTGGTCATGGCATCGGGGTGCGCCTGCGCCACGGCGTGCGCAACCGGATCGGCTGCCACCACCACGCTGCCATCGGCAATACCGGTGAGGTCGTCCGGCAGGCGGGTGCGCGCGATACCCAGCAGGGTGCCCACGGCCGGGTCGAGATCGGGCGCCACAAATGGGCCGGTGCTGCCGTGGATCGCCTCGAGGGCCAGGGCGGGAACCGACTCCGGATCGCCCGGCCCCAGGGCGATGATCCGGATCACCGCGCTACCCCGTGGTGGAGGTGGGCCTGAGGGCGTCGTCGGAGTAGGTGATGCGCGACTCCCACTCCTTCAGCAACTTCGTGCGCCACTTCTGCTCGGCCGCCGCCTTCTTCACCTGCAGCTGCTGGGTGATGATGCCCGCCTCGGCCTCGGCACACGGCACCTGACGCGCCGGCGTGATCTTCGCGGTGATGATGTGGTACCCGAACTGCGTCTTCACCGGCTGCGAGATCTCACCGTCGCCGAGCGCAAACGCAACCTTCTCGAACTCGGGCACCAGTGCACCCTTGGTGATGGCGCCAAGGCTGCCGCCCTGCGTCTTCGAACCGGGGTCGGTGGAGTACTGCTCGGCCAGCGCCGCGAAGTTGGACGAATTGACCATCGCACGGATGCGGTCGGCCTCAGCCTTGGTCTTCACCAGGATGTGTGAGGCCTCGCGGCTCTCCGTCTTCTTGAACTCCTGCGGGTGTGCCTCGCAGTAGGCGAGCGCCTGTGCAGGCGTGAAGGTGATGCCCTTGGTCACGCGCGCAAGCAACTTGGGCTGCTCGAGGTTGGTGCGGACGATGCGGTCAGCATCGGCAGCGGTGAGCCCGGACTTCTTGAGGAAGTCGTCAAACTGCTTCTTGTCGCCGCTGAAGTTGGTCTTGATGATCTTGCCGAGCTCGGCCTTCACCTTGGCCTTCGACACGGTGCAGGGGGCGCCACACTTCTGGGCCTCTTGGTCAACGATGCGCTGGAAGATGAGGGCCTGAAGCGCCTGGCTGGCGAGGGCGTTGTACTGATCGCTGCCCACCTCGGGGAAGGTCTGCTTCTGCTGCTCGGCCGCCGCCTTCTGCTGCGACAACGAGTTGTCAAGTTCTCCCTGCGTGATGGTCTGGTTGCCCACCTGGGCAACGACGCTGTCGGGGCCTGAACTCCCGCAACCCGTGAGCGCCACAAGGGCGAGGGCGGTTGCGGCAGCGACGGCTGCAAGGGCAGGGCGAGGGCGCGTCATCACGGGCGCGATGGTACCAGCGCCTTCTGGGTGATCAGGCGCCGCCGGGCATGTCGTCGTCGCGCCTGCGCCGGAAGTTCCAGCGAAGCCGGTGCTCCTCGAACAGCGTGCGGTAGTCGAGGCGCAGGAACAGCAGCAACACCCCCACCACGATGATGATGGCGATGACGGCCGCCCACGGACCGAAGGCCCCACGCAGCTGATCGGCGAGCGCTGCTGCTGCCAGGCTGGCGCCGCCAACGCTGATGGCGTACCCGATGATGCGGCCCACGAACACCGACACGGCAACCAGCCACAACTGCACCCGCACCAGGCCGGCAACGATGAACAGCACCCCTGCCGGCGGGGGTGACGAGGCAAGCAGCACGCCCACACCCAGATTGCCGGCGGCACTCTCGAGCTTGCCGTGCAGGTACTCAAGATTGCCGCGTGACCAGCGCCCCAGCATGCGTTCACCGGCCACCCGCGAGATCGCCACCAGCCCCACGCGACCCACCGTGGTGCCAAGCGCCCCGACGACGATGGCGAGCCACAGGCGCAGGTCGTACTCCACCACCATGTACGCCACGATCACCCACGATGGGAAGAGCGGCAGCGGGATGAGCGCGAACCCGGCGGCGATGGCGGCGAGTACCAGGTAGGTCATGCCACCTGCACCGGCGTGATGATGGCGTCGAGCGCCGCGATGGCGGCGTCCACGCGCTCCAGCGGGTCGGCGGGCGACGGGACGCTGATCAGGTTGTCCGCGGTGGAATAGAGCGCGCCCTCCACACCGTCGCGGAGCGCGCGCATGCCGGCGGAGTCGAGCGTGACCGGACCGATGATGACCCGGCCCGTTCGTGCCGCGGCCTGCCGGGCGCCCACCGCCCGCAGACGCAGGCGGAGCCCCTGCACGCGCACCAGGGCGTGCACCGGCTGGGGCAGTTCACCGAAGCGGTCCTCGATCTCGCTGGCCACGCGGTCGAGCGACTCGGCGTCGGGGGCCAGCGCGATGCGGCGGTGCAGGTCGATCTTGGCGGCCTCGAAGGGCACGTAGTCGGCAGGGATGAAGGCCGACACGGGAATCTCCACGCGCACCTCCTCCTCGGGCGGCGCCTCGCCGTGGGCCGCGGCGATGGCCTCCTGCAGCATCTCCACGTACATCTCGAAGCCCACGGCAGCCACGTGGCCGCTCTGCTCGTCGCCAAGCAGGTTGCCGGCCCCGCGGATCTCGAGGTCGCGCATGGCGATGCGAAGCCCGCTGCCAAGTTCGGTGTAGTCGGCCACCGCGCGCAGGCGGGCCGCGGCCTCGCGGGTGACCGATGCGGCATCGGGGTAGAACAGATAGGCGTGGGCGGTGATGTCGCTGCGCCCCACCCGACCACGGATTTGGTACAGCTGGCTGAGTCCCAGCAGGTCGGCGCGCTCAACGATGAGCGTGTTGGCGCGGGGGATGTCGATACCCGATTCGATGATGCTTGTGGCCACCAGCACGTCAGCCTCGCCACGCACGAACGCCATCATCACGTCTTCAAGCGCCGACTCGTGCATCTGCCCATGGGCAACCAGCACGCGCAGGCCCGGCACCATCTCGCGTACCCGCTCAGCGGCTTCCTCAATGGTCTCCACGCGGTTGTGCAGGTAGAAGGCCTGCCCACCGCGCTCCAGCTCGCGGGTGAGCGCCGGGATGATGACCTGCTCGTCGAACTCGCCCACATGGGTGGCGATGGGGCGCCTGCCCGGGGGCGGGGTCTCGATGACGCTGATGTCGCGCAGGCCCGACATCGACATCTGCAGGGTTCGCGGGATGGGCGTGGCACTCATGGCCAGCACGTCCACCTTCAGGCGCAACTGGCGAAGCGCCTCCTTCTGCGACACGCCGAAGCGCTGCTCCTCGTCGACGATCACCAGCCCGAGGTCCTTGGGCTGCACGTCCATCGAGAGCACGCGGTGGGTGCCGATGAGGATGTCGAGCTCGCCCGACTTGAACGCGGCCAGCGTCTTCTTCACCTCGCCGGCCGACTTGAAGCGGTTGACCATGTCAACGCTCACGGGCAGGTCGGCGAAGCGCTCGCGGAAGGTGGCCAGATGCTGCTGCGCGAGGATCGTGGTGGGCACGAGCACCAGCACCTGCTTGCCGCCGGCCGCCGCCTTGAAGGCCGCGCGCATGGCCACCTCGGTCTTGCCAAAGCCCACGTCACCGCACACCAGGCGGTCCATGGGCATGGCGCGTTCCATGTCCTCGGTCACTTCATCGATGGCGCGCTGCTGGTCGGGCGTCTCCTGATACGGAAAGCGGCGCTCCAGTTCGCGGGTCAGGTCGTCGTCGGGCGGGAACGCGAAGCCCTCGGCACGGCCGCGGGCCTCGTACAGCGAGATGAGCTCACCGGCCAACTCGCGCACCGACTCGCGGGCGCGGGCCTTCATGCTGTTCCACGACTTGCCGCCCAGTTTGCTGAGCACCGGGGCGCTGCCATCGGCACCCACGTAGCGCGACACCTTCTCGAGGTGGTCGTGGGGCACGTACAGGCGGTCGTCGCCGGCGAACACCAGCGCCAGGTAGTCGCGGGTGACGTTGGCCACGGTGCGGGTCTCGAAGCCCTCGAGGCGACCGATGCCCTGATCCTCGTGCACCACGTAGTCGCCGACCTTCAGGTCGAGAAACGACGCGATGCGGCGGCCCGCGGTGAGCGGCGCCCGTGCACCCACGCGGCGGCGGCGGATCAATGCGCCATCGGGCACCACGGCAAGCCCGAGATCGCGCGACACGAAGCCGGAGCGCAGGTCGACGTGCGTGAATGCCACGGAGCCCTCCGGCGGCACCCTGCCGTCCATCTCCATGATCACGGGCTTCACCCGGTTCACAAGATTCTGCGTGCGCTCCATGTCGCCGCGGCGGGCGAAGCACACAACCAGGCGCTGGCGGTCGCCGGAGAGCCGGGCCATCTCCGCCTCGGCCTCGGCCATACCGCGCGTGGCAAACCGGGCCTCGCGCACGTCGAACGCTGGGGTGTCGTTGCCCGCCGGTACGCGCAGATCGAGCACCGAGAGGTCTTCAAGGCGCGCGGTGAGCACGGCAGGATCGTCAAGCGCACCGGCTGCGGCCTCATCTTCCAGACGCTCCAGCGCCTCGCGCAACGCACCGTCATAGTCAGCGGGCTGCAGACGCACCACGCAGGCATCACCGGTACCGGGATCCTCCAGCGGGTCGACCAGCACCTCGTCGGTGGGCTCAGCGGCGGGCCATACCTGCACGGTCTTCAGCGGACGGATGGTCTTCTGGGTGAACGGCGAGAAGGCGCGGATGCCCTCCACCTCGTCGCCGAACCAGTCGATGCGCACCGGGCCATCGGCGGTGGATGGGTACACGTCGAGCAGCCCACCGCGCACGGCCATCTCGCCGCGCTCCTCAACCTGAGGCACCCGTTCGTACCCCATGGCCGAAAGGCCATCGACAAGTGCATCCATGTCGATGCGCTGCCCGGGCTCCACCACGATGGGATCCAGACGGTCGGCGGCCGCCGGCACCTTCTCCACCAATGCGGCGGTGCTGGCGACCACCACATGCCCCGGCGCACCCATCACACCGAGCGCACGTGCGCGCTGGCCAACCAGATGCGGGGCAATGCCCACGGCACCGCCCGACATGGCACCGCGCGACGGCCACAGGGCAACGGCCTCCTGCCCGAGCAGGGCGCTCAGGTCCATTGCCAGGTCGCGGGCCTCCTCGTCGCGCGCGGGCACCAGCAGCAGCGGTCGCCCGCTGCGGTGCGCAATGGCAGCCAGCACCACGGCCCAGGCGGGACGGCCAAGCGCCACATTGCCGGCGGAGTGCCCGGCCAGCAGGCGATCGGCTGCCTCAGCAACCGCACCCGAGGCCAGCACCAGTTGGTCGAGGGACGTCGTGCTCACGAGGTGGGCTCGTCCGGGTCGGACTCGCCGTCGGGGGCGTCCTCGTCCCCGGCGGCCGACTGACGCCGCTCGGCGCGCGCACGGGCGCGCTCGCCGGCAGGGCGTGCGTGAAAGCGCGCAATGGCATCGTCAATGCCATCGGCCAGTACCGCCTCGGTCATTGCGAGTCCGGCGTCGAGGAGCGCCTGCACCTCATCGGCCGGCTCGTCGAATGCACGCAGTACCCAATCGGCCTCGTTGCCCCGAAACCCCTGGGGCGCCCGGCCCACCCCAACGCGCACACGAAGGAAGTCGGGCGACCCGAGGCCGGCCACCAGCGATCGCAGACCGTTGTGCCCGCCGTGGCCGCCGCCGCGCTTTCCGCGCACCTCGCCGAACGGCAGGTCAATGTCGTCGTGCACCACCAGCACCTGTTCGGGTGCCGCGTGCAGCATGCCGGCCGCAGGCCCCACCGACGACCCGGAGTCGTTCATGTACGTGGTGGGGATGAGCAGCGCCAGCGGGCCCTGAGGGCCACGGGCCTCGGCGTACGCACCGGAATAGCGCGTGGCAAACCGGCCCGCGCCGAGGCGCACGGCCAGTTCCTCCACCACGCGTTGACCCGCGTTGTGGCGGGTTCGCGCGTATTTCGCGCCTGGGTTCCCCAGGCCGACCACCAGACGGACCGGCGGCGCTGTGGCTGCCGCGTCCGCCACGAGCCGCTACTCCTCGCCGTCTCCCGAATCGCCCGCCGGAGCGGCCGCTGCAGCGGGAGCGCCACCCTCGTCCTCGCCCTCGCCGGCCTCGGCGATGCCGTCAGACAGGCTGGCACGAGTGGCCATGATCGAGGCGATGCCGCCCTCGGGGTCGGTGACGATTGCGACGCCCGCGGGCACCACGAGCTCGTGCACGTGCACGGAGCCACCGAGTTCGACCTCGGAGATGTCGTGCTCGATGGAGCGCGGCAGTGCATCCGGCAGGGCGCGCACGCGGACGGTGAGCGAGGTCTGGTCGAGAATGCCGCCGTCGCGGACACCCACAGCGGAGCCGATGAGGATGACGGGCACGTCAGCCTCGACCTCGACGGTGAGGTCGACTTCCTGCAGGTCGAGGTGCGTGATCTGGTCGCGCACGGGGTCGCGGTCCCACTGCTTGAACAGCACGGTACGCGGGGCCTCTGAGTCGACCGTCAGGTCGATCACGGCAGAACGCACACCGCCACGGCCGATGAGGCGGCGAACCTCGTACTCGTCCGCGGTGAAGGCCAGTGAGTCACCACCGGGCTGGTACAGCACGCCGGGCAACTTGCCCTCCTTGCGGAGGCGGCTGTTCTTGGCGCTGCCGCGCTCTTCGCGCGTGGTGACAGAGAGTGAGACGTGCTGCGACATCGGGTGAGGCCTTCCTGGGTTCCTGGTTGGGTCGGGACCGACGCGGGAGGATAGCGATTCAGCCGCCTTCTCTCACCCCAATGCGTTCATGAAGTCTGCGGAGGGGTCCGGGAGCCCACCAATTCCACTTGCCGAGCAGGGCCATGAGCGAGGGAACGAGGAGGGCGCGAACGATGGTGGCGTCGAGCGCAACGGCCAGCGCAGTGCCCAATCCGAGTTCCTTGATGATGATGATGCGAGACGTCGCGAAGGCGCCCATGGCGATGCAGAACAGCAGCGCGGCGGCGGTGACCACACGCCCGGTGCGCTGAAGACCGATGGCAACCGACTCCTGCTCGCCGCCCCCGGAATCACGGATCTCCTTGATGCGCGAGAGCAGGAACACCGCGTAGTCGGTGCTGAGCCCGAAGGCCAGTGCACCGATGAGGATGGGTTGGGTCAAGTCCACCGCGCCTACCGAGGTGTACTGCAGCGGCCCCTCCAGATTGCCGTCCTGGAAGATGAGCACCAGCACGCCAAGCGTGGCACCCAGGGTGAGCAGGTTCATGATCACGGCCTTGATGGGCAGCAGCACGGAGCCGGTCATCACGAACAAGGCGACGAGGGTGACCAGCACGATGACGAGGATGGCCCACGGCAGATGCGCAGCAAGGCTCGACCGCTGCGACACGAACAGCGACGTGAACCCGCCCACCAGGCTGGGGTACGGCGGACCGCGCGCGGTCACCTCATTCACCAGATCGATGCTGCGCTGATCAAGCGGCGGTGCGCTGCTGTTGATGCTCACCTGCCACGTCTTCTTGCCCAGGTACATGGGCGGCAGCACCGACTGCACATTGGGGAATGCGCGCACGTCCTTGGCCCAGGCGGCGATCTTCTTCTCTGCAGCCGGCGTATCGGGGGCCGTGATGGCGGCGAAGATGGGTGAGTAACGGTCGTTGGGGAATTCACGCGCCAGGGTGTCATCCACCTGGCGGGCCACGGCCGTCGTGGGCAGCACCTTGGTATCGGTGGTGGTGAACCTGATGCCGAGTGCGGGAAGCGCCAGCAGGATCATGAATGCGCCGCTCGCGATGGCCACGATGACCGGCCGGCGCATGACGAACCGCGACAGGCGGTACCAGCCACCGGTGGTCGCGACCTCGTCGGCATGTTCGCTGCTCTGGCGCCACCGCTTGGGCGCCAGCGAATTGACGCGGTTACCGAGCAGGGCGAGCACGGCGGGCAGCACCCCCACGGCCACCACAGCGGCCACCAACGCAACCATCAGGCCGCCGAGGCCCATGGAGAAGAGGAAGTTCTGCGGGAAGATCATGAGGCCCGCGAGCGCAGCGCCCACGGTGATGGCACTGAAGATGACGCTCTTGCCCGCTGTGCGGAGGGTGGTGGTGAGCGCCCCAACCCCCGGCCCCTGGCGCGCGATCTCCTCGCGGTACCGCGACACCATCAGCAGGCTGTAGTCGATGGCGAGCCCCAGCCCGAGGCCCGTCACCAGATTGAGCGCGTACACCGACACGCCGAAGATCTGATTGGACACGCCAAGGAAGAAGAAGCCGCCGAAGATCACGAGCGCGCCCATGATGGGTGGCAAGAGGGCTGCGATCAGCCCGCGGAACACCCACAGCGACACGAGAAACAGCAGGGGGAAGGCGATGAGTTCGGCACGGAAGAGGTCCTCACCGACGATGGTGCTCGTCTCGGCGGCAGCCGTCCACCCGCCGCCGACACGCACACCCTTGATCGCCGAAAGCTCATCGCCCAGGCGGCGCGCCGCCTGCTGCGCCTGGTCGTCATCGACGTCGCCGAAGTACGCCACCACCGTCGCAAGGTCGCCATTGCGCGACACCAGCGCGGGTCGACCCGGCACCGGCCCGGCCACCTTGGCCACATCGGGGTCGGCCTTCATCTCCTTCACGACCTTGGCAACGGCCGCCTGCCCCTTGGGAGACGCGATCTTCGCCCCGGGGTCGACAATGGCCACAACCGACGGCACTGCCGAGGCGCCCGTTGCTGCGACCACCTGATCCTGCGCGCGTACGGCGGCTGAGTCGGGGTCGTTGAACCCACCCGACGACAGCGAGCCGATGAGGCTCACGCCGATGCCGAGTGCCGCCGCGCCCACCACGAGCGCGAGGATGATGATGCGAATGGGATGGGCCTGTGAGACCCGGGCGAGGCGATCGAGCATGCCCCGCGAAGACTACGTCAGAGGCGGGCGTGCCATTCGGCAAGGAACGCGCGGGCCGACTGCGCGAGGCGGTACCCGCCCACGCCGTTGGCGAGGATGCGACGTCCTGCGGGCGTCGATTCGGCAAGCGCCCATGCGCAACTGTGCGGCGTCACGCAGCCGGCCGGGAGTGGGCCGCCACGCGGGTAGGTGTCGCTTCCCGTCATCAGCATGTGCAGGCGTGACATATCGCCGCCTGCCCGGCGGAATTCGGCCCCAACTGCCGCCGGGGCGCTGCGCCACTCGCTGACCGTGAAGGGCGAGGTTATCGTGACGCCCAGCCCGTGGTACATCTCAATCCATACGCCCGCAACGTGGCTGAGCCCCCCGAGCACCGCGCGATACGTGCGGAAGTGCGGGCGCCCGTCACGCCCGAGATTGCGATCGGGGCCCTTCCCCGCCGCGATGGCTGAGGTCATGGCCGGTGCCAGGTACACGTGAATGCGCGATGCCCAGGTTCCGCCGTACGGCGACGGCGTGTCGAGCGCCACGAGGGCAGCGGCGAAACGTCCACCGGCCGAGTTGGGATCGGGCGCCGGCGCCCGGGCGCCCTTCACGTTCGGCGCAGCCGGGTCAGCGGCCGATGTGGTCACCTCGTCAATGCCGATGACGTGTGACGGCGAATCGTCAATCGCGCCCTGAATCACGTCGATCATCTCAGCGGTGGACATATCGATGATCTCGGCGAGCTTCACCTTGCCGATCTTCCACTGCGCGTCATTCGCACCGAACAGACCGCTGGTGGATGGCTCCTGACGCCGGGCGCCCTGCGATCCCGTGAGACCAGCGGCACCGTCAGACGGGTGCAGCACCTCGCGCACTGCGGAATCGAGGTCGTACAACATCGCCAGCCCGCCGCTCGCAATGCGCGTGCGGGTGGTCAGGGCAGTCTGCGACTTGCGGGATGCACGCACGGCCGCGGGGAGCGCGATGGTTGCCGTGGCGGCCTCGCCGCTCATGGCACCCGATGTGGGGCGCGCAGTGAGCGTGACACCGCGCGCCGCGCGGACTCCACCCGGAATGCGCACGAGGGTGTTGCCCGATCCGAGCCACGCGGTGGTGGTGGTCAACGTGGTCTTCCCCGAGGTGGCGGTGAACGACACCGCTGCCGGGCGGCTGAGGGTCACCAGCACACGCGCTGCGCCGCCCGCCGATGACTGCGGAACGATGGCGGTGATGCGCGGCGGGTCGGTATTGATCGCGCCGGGGGCGGGCGCCCTGCTGGCAGGCGCGGCCTCGATGGAGACCGTGCGGAAATCGGAGCAGTGGCCCACGCGATCGCAGGCGCGCAGCCGCAGCGTGCCGCCCGCGTCAGCCTTTGATACCGCCACGCGCATTCCGATGACGGTGGCCCACGGGGATGAGACACCCGACGCGCTGGTCATCGACCACTCGTAGTGCGCCACGCCCGACTGGTCATCCGTCGACGCGCCCACCTCCACCGAGGCGCCGGTTGCACCCACCTGCACCAGGTCCGTGACGATTCCGGGGGCAGTTGGGGCCGCCGCATCGCTGCGCACAACCAAGGTGGTGATGGCCCCGGTGAGCCCCGATGCCGATCGGCGGTAGGCCTGCACCGCAACGATGTCGCTGGAGGGCAGCGTGGCGGGTGCCGTGGTCTCGGTGCCCCACATGCCGGATGCCGACTGAAAGCGCACGTACGCGGTACCGCTCACCGTGTCACCCGGGGCCGTGGACACCCGCACCGACTGACCGGCGACCGGTGCGCGCCAGCCATCGGTGGTGAGCCTGCCGCCCGCCAGGGCCATGACTGGGGCCTGCGCGCGGCTGATCACCAGCGGTGTCGCGGCATCGCAGTAATCCACCGCGCCGCCACCACTCGGTGGCGTCAACTCCACGCGCCACGACCACGAGCCGGCACCCAGCGCGGGAATGCTCACCAGCGTTGACCGGGTACCCGACGTGCGAAAGCCCGACACGGTGGCCAGCGTGGTGAATGCATCGCTGCTCCCCGCCGGCCGGGCCAGAATGCGTGCCGACCCATTGGACGCCCACGTGGTCGGCTTGGTCCACGTGAAGGTGGCGCGATCGGGCGACGACAGCGCAACCGATGAGGCCGTACACGCGGTACCGACTGCCCCCGCCGACGACGCGGCAATGGCCACCGCGGCGAGCGCAGCGGCAAGGGCGAGAGGCGTGAGGGCGCGGGAGGGCACAAGCCCATCGTCGTGGCCGCCCCACCCGAATGGGGGTGCTGGCCACCCGTGCTTACGCCAGTGGCCGGAACTCCTTACAGAATGATCATGAAGAGGTGGGCGGGGCACATGGCTGCGTGGGGCCGCCGTCTGATGCCGGACAGCTGGCGAGCGTGGTCACCTCGGGCACCTGCCCCCTGCGCGCAACCGGCGCGATGTTGATGAGCGCGGATGCCACGTCGTCCGTGCGGTCGCCAACCGCCAGTACGCCCTGGGGGTCGGCGCGATGCACCACCACGTAGCGCCCGGGGGGCACCGAGGTGATGTCGATGTACTGAAACTCCAGATACGCCGCGTAGTCATCGGCGTATCCCACGTCGATGCCCATGCGCATGCGGGTGAGCCCGGGCAGGAACCTGCCACAGTTGGTGTTGATGGCCGGGGTGGCGGGCGTGCCCGGGGGCGGCGAGTCAACCGTGTAGCGGCTTCCCAGACAGAACCCGACCTTGTGGCCCACCGCCACCTGCGCACCCGTTGCCGGATCGCGCAGTTCGAACGCCTCGAACTTGAGGAAGTGCCAGTGGTTGTGCCCGGAGGGCGTGTACTTCATGCCCCCCTTCACCGGTACCCGCTCACGGGTGCCGTCGACGTGCACCACCTCCTGGGTCACCGTCATCACCTTGGTGGCGCGGTTGCGGCGCCCATTGAGAATGAGCGGCCCCTGCCCCACGTTGGCAACGGCCGACGCAAAGGTGAGCACCACCCGGCCACCCGGTGCAGTGCGGGCGGAGATGTCGTACGGGGGCTTCTGCTGCAGATCAGGAAGCAGGGCGCCGGTGGAGACGACGCCTGCCACGGCTGCGGTGACCGCGACGGCCAGCGCCAGCACGGCCGACGACACGCTGGCCAGAACGATGCGGGGCCGCTTTGCCGACGGGGGTGCCATACGCAAAGGCTATTGCATGCCCCCATGCCCTCGGCGACTCCGGGGTGTGCCACCATCGCGCCCATGCAACGAGACAACG